>CAJURK010000016.1 GCA_910588745.1 uncultured Dorea sp.
GATGGGCGTGCCGATCCTGGGAACCTCGGCGGAGAATGTGGACGCGGCGGAGGACAGGGAGCTGTTTGACGCAATATTAGAAAAGTGCGGGATTCCAAGACCCACCGGAGGAACGGTGTATACGGCGGAGGAAGCGAAAGAAGTAGCGAATAGGCTTGGCTATCCGGTTCTGGTAAGGCCTTCTTATGTTTTGGGAGGCCAGGGAATGCAGATTGCGATTAACGACCATGATATCGATGAGTTTATCGGAATCATTAACCGGATTGCGCAGGATCATCCAATACTGGTGGATAAGTATCTCCAGGGCAAGGAAATTGAGGTGGACGCAGTCTGCGACGGGACGGATATCCTGATTCCTGGAATTATGGAGCATATTGAGCGGGCGGGGATTCATTCCGGGGACAGCATCTCCGTATATCCTGCGAAAAGCATTAGCGAAAAGACGAAGCGTATCATTGAGGAGTATACCAGGAAGCTTGCGCAGTCGCTCCATGTAATCGGACTGATTAATATTCAGTTTATTGTGTGCGGAGAAGATGTCTATGTAATCGAAGTAAATCCGCGATCCAGCCGTACCGTTCCATATATCAGCAAAGTAACCGGAATCCCGATCGTGCCGCTTGCTTCTCAGGTTATTATCGGCCGTACGATCAAGGAGCTTGGCTATACGCCGGGGCTGCAGCCGGAAGCGGATTATTTTGCAGTGAAGATGCCGGTATTTTCCTTTGAAAAAATCCGGGACGCGGATATCAGCTTAGGGCCGGAAATGAAGTCTACGGGAGAGTGCCTGGGGATTGCGAAGACTTTTGACGAAGCGTTGTATAAGGCTTTTTTGGGCGCGGGAATCAAGCTTCCGAAGCATAATAATATGATAATTACCGTCAGGGACGAGGATAAAAAGGATATTGTGGATATCGGGCGAAGGTTTTTGAAAATCGGATACAAGATTTTTGCTACGGAAGGGACTGCCGCAGTCTTAATGGAACATGGCGTGAAAGCGATTGCGGTCAATAAGATTGAACAAGTTTCGCCAAACCTGATGGATTTGATTTTGGGACATAAGATCGATCTGGTTATTGACACGCCGCCCCAGGGAGCAGAGCGCGCGAAAGATGGATTTGTGATCCGCAGAAGCGCAATCGAGACCGGAGTGAACGTGCTGACAGCGATAGATACGGCGGAGGCGTTGATTACCAGTTTAGAGAATACGGATATCAAAAAGCTGACGCTGGTTGATATTGCGAAAATTTAATTCTAGCGAAGCAGCCGTGCCTGCATGGATATTCGGCGGCTGCCGCATGGGTTACCCCCGTTGCTTACAGCGGGGGAGGATTGTTAGTTCTTAGAGGACAACGGTTATGGCAGGATATAACAGTATTGGAAAATAGTTATAATTGAATTTTATATAGACGCATGATATGATGCCATCAGTGCAAAATGTAACAATTTTGTAATAATTGTAATAAAGTTGAAAAAAATGAGTATACTTTATTAACAATGTAAATCAAAAAACAGGAGGGTATCATATTGATGTTGAAATACAATTTTCATTTAAAAAGCGGAGCTGCAAAGGCTCGAATGCGTATGGCCGCTTCGGTGGCTGTATCTACTATGACATTAGGATTTACCAGCCATGCGGCGGATATACAGGACAGTATTATTCCGGCGGCGGCTATCTTGTCCGTGGAACAGATTCTGGGAGATGGATTAGAGGAAGCGGCGGACATCAAACCGGCTGAGGTAAATGAAAAACCTGCGGAAACAGTAGAGGCGACACTGGAGAAGGCCGAAGAAAGAGCAGAAGAGTTACGGGCGCAAAAAGAGGCGGAGGAGAAGCGCAGGGCAGAAGAAGCGGCGCAGCAGGCGCAGGCAGCCAGAGCGGTATCTGTTTCCGGAAGCGGTTCTAAAGAACTTTTGGCCTCCATTATTTTCTGTGAGGCGGGAAATCAGTCCTTTGAAGGACAAGTTGCCGTGGGAGCGGTGGTTTTAAACCGGATTGCAAGCAGCGCGTATCCGAATACGATGGAAGCGGTTATCTATCAGCCGGGACAGTTTGGTCCGGCAGGAAGTGGATGGCTGGATCAGGTGCGAAGCACCGGCGGATATACAGCGACTTCTATGCAGGCGGCGGAAGCGGCGCTTGCAGGACAGAATCCGGTTGGAGGATGCCTGTACTTTGACCAGGGCGGTTATGGGATGCAGATTGGGGCGCATTTCTTTCATTAAAAATAGGAGGCAGACAGTTTGCGGCATTTGCAACTGTCTGCTTTTTTTCTGGCAGGCGTTGGAATCATATCCGGATATGGATGGCGCGGCAGGCGTTTGATTTTTTGTAGCGAAAATAGTATGTACATTTTTGACGTTTTGGTTTAATATATCACTAAGAAGTCGAATTTTGCAAAATGTTGTAAGATATGCTTAGGAATTCAGGCGGGGTATGATTATTAAGAAAGGGGAATATATATGTCAGAAGAAACATTATATGAAGAGGCTGGAGTACATAGCGAAGAGACTGACGCAGGGGGAGCAGCTTCGGAAGAAAAGCCGGGTATGGAGGGAGATGCCGGGATAGGAGAGGAAGCCGGGAAGGATGATTCGGATAAAGGAAAAGAAGCGGAAAACCCAGAAGAAAAAACATATCAGGAAATAAGCAAATCCGAAGAAACCAATCAGGAAGCGGAACTGTTTCAGGAAAAAGTGAATCTGAAGAAGGATGCGCACAAGGAAATGGCAGAGACCGAAGACACAGAAAGCAAAGATGAAGGAGACTTTGAGGAAATCATTGATATTGGGGAAGGAATAGGTGCAGAAGAGATGGCAGATCTGGAATGGAATGCAGATGCGGACCAGGAGGAAAAGGCGAAACCGGAATATTTTGGAGAGGAACCGAAAAAAAGAGGATTTTTCCGTCGGAACAAAGAAGAGGAATATTTTTTGAGAGATAAGTGGATCCTTTCTCGAATCCGGGATGAAGACCTGATGGACTACCTTTTACTGGAACAGAAGAGAAACGAGCAGATGCAGAAAGTAAAGGATATACGGGAGAAGAGGTTCATCTCTGCTTTTAAGCTGTCGGTTTCCCTCGCCGCAGGCGTTGCCATTGTCTATTTACTGAAAGATAATCCTACTATTTTTGTCAATATACTTTACATAGGAGGGATTCTTGGAGGGTTCCATTTCTGGAAAAATTCCCAGGGGAAATAGCCGCCCGTTACAGGATTTTAGAGACGTTTTTGATAGAAGATAAGCTTCTTGTAGAGAAAATCGGAGTGTGATACAATATTTGTATCGATACAGAAAGGGGTAAGAAGAAGGAGGATTCTGTTATGCTGAAAACAACAACGACGGACAGGGTAAAGACCGATGTAGAGCGCGTATACGGAGGCGCCGGCTATATGACTAAGGAACTGCTGATTACGCCGGAGCAGTGCGGGGAACACTGCCGGATGTTCAGCCGTATCACTTTGAAGCCAAACTGTGAGATTGGACATCATGAGCATCATGAGGAAGCGGAGGTTTACTATATTCTGTCAGGAAAGGGAATGTATGAGGAAGACGGACAAGCTATTCCGGTAGAGGCGGGAGACGTGACTTACTGCGGAGACGGCCATGGCCACGGACTGAAAAATACCGGGGACGAAGAGATTGTAATGGCGGCGTTGATTCTGAAAAAATAAAAGAACAGGGAAGCCGGAAGCTATACGGCGTTTTGCCAAGAGACAGGATCTGCGTCATTGAAAATTTAGGAAAGAAGAGGATTTATTATGCTGAAAACTATGGCAAATGAAAGAACAAAGACAGACGTCCAGCACGTAAACGGAGGCGCGGGATATATTACCAGGGAGGAGCTGATTACGCCGGAGCAGCGGGGAGAGCATTGTAAGATGTTTAACCGCATTACGCTGCAGCCGGGTTGTGAGATCGGCCATCATGAACATCATGGAGAGGCAGAGGCCTATTATATCCTGGAAGGCAGCGGAATATACGAGGAAGACGGACAGGAAACAGCGGTAGAGGCAGGAGACGTGACCTACTGTGGAGACGGCCATGGCCACGGGCTTAAAAATACAGGCAGCAAAGAGCTGGCTATGATCGCCCTGATTCTGAAAAAATAAAAAGCACAGGCAGCCGCGGCCGTTTACGGTCTGGCTGCCTGTCTGATTATGCAAGAAGTTCTTTCAGACATGCAAGAAGCCTGGTATTGTCTTCCGGTTTCATAATACAGAAGCGGACGTACTCTCCAGGAAGACCTTCAAAGGAAGAGCAGTCCCGGATCATCAGTCCTTTACGAACGGCATGCTCGAATACCGTAAAGGAATCCAAACTGTCTTTTTGTATTTTGACCAGGATAAAGTTGCCGAGGGCAGGGTAGGCCTTTGCATAGCGGAAAGTCTCTAATGTACGCAGGCACCGGTTCCGTTCGGACAGGATCAGACGCCGTGTTTCCTGAATGTATACGGCGTCTTTTAGCATCAGTTCTCCGGCGAAGGCGCCCAGGCTGTTAAGGCTCCAGGGGTTCTGGTGTTTCTTCAGCGTGGTAAGAAATTCCTGGTTGCTGGTGACTCCATACCCCAGACGAAGTCCGGGGGCGGCGAAGAATTTGGATACGCCGCGGATTACCATCAGATTATCGTAGGCAGCTATGAAAGGCATGGCGGTAATTTCACCGATGGAAGGGGCAAATTCGACATAGGTTTCATCAATCATGACGAAAATGCCGCGTTTCCGGCAGGCTTCCAGTATGTTTTTAAGCTCGTTATGCTTTAAGGCGGAGGAAGTTGGGTTATTCGGATTACAGAAAATCAGGAAATCCACATCCTGCTCCAGAGATTGTTCCAAATCTTCCAAATTGAGCTTGAAATCCACAGATTCCTGCAGGTAATAGTTGGATATTCGGCCGCCGGTAAGGGAAAGCTCCCTCTCGTATTCCGAGTAGGTAGGGCCGATTACCAGCGCATGTCTGGCGTTTTTTTGGCTGATTAGCAGAGAAATCAGCTCGGTGGAGCCGTTTCCGGTTACCACATACTCCATATCTACTTGACAGTATTTAGCGATAACCTTTCGCAGGCTTTTATAATCCCGGTCTGGATAGCGGGTGATGACATCTAAATTCTTTGCAAGGCTTTTTTTAACCGTTTCGGACAGGCCGAGAGGATTTACGTTGGCTCCGAATTTGACAATCTGTTCCTTTGGGATTCTATAATAGCGCTCGATTTCTTCAATATCACTTCCGTGAAATGCAGGACGCTCCTGCGGGTTCTTACTATTTGACATATAATTCTCCTATATTTTGTGGTTTGACCATTTACATACTTCATATAATAATGCTATAATTTATTATAGTGTGTTTAAATTAAAATGCAATGCTAAAGAGGTGAATGGCTTGAAAAATAAAATAAAAAAGTTTTCCAAAGGTGACTTCCAGGTGCAGAAACCTCAGGTCGTCTTTCCAGATACAAGCCTGATACTAACCATCGGCGAAGGTGAGATATACCGGGGAAGTTTTACAGTCAAAAACCGGGCGGAGGGGTCCATCCGGGGACTCGTATATCCTTCTTCATTCCGTATGCGCTGCATTGACCAGGGGTTTGAGGGGAATCCTGTTAAGGTGGATTTTGAATATGACGGCAGAGGGCTGCTTCCGGGACATGTGGAGCAGGGAGACTTTACCGTGGTCTGTACCGGAGGGGAGTTTCGGATTCCGTTTACAGCGATTATTGAGAAACCCTATGTGATGACAAGCTATGGCAAGGTTCAGAATACCGATGATTTCAGAAGGCTTGCGATCCGGGATTTTACAGAGGCCCAGAAGCTGTTCCGCTCCAGGGAGTTCTATGAAGTATTAAAATATGAAAATCCCAGAACGTTTTATCTTTATGACAATATGAGAAAATGGTCTTTAGGGGAACAGGCCATGGAAGAATTCCTGGTGGGCATTAAGCAGAAGGAGTGTATATTTCTTACGCTTCCCGGAGAAGGGATGCTGTTTGAGGATATCAAGGAGGTCACCAAGGGAATGGTGACGATCATTAAAAATACCTGGGGATACATGCCTATTGAAGTGCGCACGGAGGGGGGATTCCTGTCTGTGGGGCGGAGCCGTCTTTCTACCGATGATTTTGTTGGAAATGTATACCAGGTAGATTTTTTGGTGAATCCGGACAGGCTGCATGCAGGACGGAATTTTGGGAAGATTCTTCTGGTTACCCCTTACGAGATACTGCATTATGACGTGGAGGTAGTGCAGAATGTAACCTTTCATGAGGAACGCCGGGATTCAGAATTTATGATGGCTCAGATCGTGAAGGAGTATGTTTCATGCATGGCCGGCCGGATGGAACTGGATCAGTGGGTGGAAAGCGCTGTAGAGAAGGTCAAGAAGATGCGCCAGTATGAACCGATGGATGAATTTCTCCAGTTGTTTCAGGCTCATATCTATGTGAGAGGCAGACGGATTGAAGAGGCCAAGTGGATTCTGGAGAATTATAACTACAACCGGTTTGCGATTGGAAAGGATCCGATCAGCAATGCGTATTATCTGTATCTGACCGCTTTGGTGCGCGGAGCCGGAAGCCATATGAGCCGGGTAGTGGATGAGATCGGTAAGATTTATCTGCGGCATCAGGACTCTACGATTCTTTTGCTGATGCTGCTGGACATTGATCCGCAGTACCGGGACAGCAACCGGAAGCTTCGGGCGCTGGAGCAGCACTATTATAATTATCAGACCAATGAAGTGCTGTTTTTACTTGAAGCGTTTCAGTGTTATAAGGATAGGAACCTGCTGTTAAAGAAGCTGGGGCAGTTTGAGCTGACGGTGCTGAACTTTGCGTCCAAGTATCGTCTGATGCCCAGAGAGTTTGCCCTCTATGTGGCGAATCTGGCGAGCCAGCAGAAGAATTACAGCCATTTTCTATTCCATATTCTGGAGCGGATATATAAGGCGTATCAGGAACCCATGATTTTAAATACGATCTGTACGCTGCTGATTAAGGGAAATAAGCTGGATAAGCGGTATTTTGTATGGTATCAGAGAGCGGTAGATGCAGAACTCAGGATTGCGCGGCTTTATGAATACTATATGTCTACGATTGAGGAAGATTATGTAAGGGAGGCTTTGCCCAGATCTATTTTCCTCTATTTTATGCATGGCAATACGCTGAATTATAAGAAAGCGGCGCTGCTTTATGCGAATCTGATTACCTATGAGGAATATGCGTCTGATCTATACATCAGTTACCGTGAGCAAATGGTAATTTTTGCCTGGGAACAGCTTATGAAGCGGCATATTACAGATTCTTTGAAAGTGATTTATAAACGGTTCTGCGTAGAGGAAGAGATGACTGGCGAGCGTCTGGAGGCTATGCGGGATATTTGTTATGCCTATGAGGTAAAGACAAAAGTCCATAATTTGAAGTGCGTCCGGGTGATAGAAAAAGACGGAAGTATTCAGCAGAGAGTTCCATATAAAAAGGAAGGAATGATCGTATACCTCTATGATAAGGAAGCGAGAATCGTGTGGGAATCTATGGACGGGTTCTATCATACGGATTCTATTTCCTTTGAAACGAAGCGGCTGTTCTATGAGCCGCGCTACATGGAGATGTGCAAAAAATATATGTCCAGGGTCGCCAGTTGGGGCGGCGAGGGCAGTAAGCTGGAAGTAAATTTTGAAAATATTATGCAGTACGGAATCCGGGCTTTTGACGACAAGGACGTTTTTCGGCTCTGCAGCAGACGGATCCGGGACGACGGCTACGAGGAAGATGATTTTATGCTGTATTTGAGCTATGAGATGTTCAAGAGGCAGCAGTATGACAAGGTTACGCTGACTTACCTTGCCAACTATTACTGCGGGTCTACGAGGAGTATGAAGGCGCTCTGGAAGGTGGCGAAAGAATATGAGCTGCCGGTTACCAAGCTTGGAGAGCGAATCATAACTCAGATGCTGTTTTCGGAAAATATGTTCGGGGAAGAGAACATCTTTGTAGATTACTATGTAAACGGCAATCCTTATTTCCGGCTGAAACAGGCGTATCTTGCTTATGTGTGCAAGGAATATGTAGTAAACGGACGGGAGATCGGCCATTCTATATTTGAAGTAATTCTCACGGAAGAACACAGGGAGGAAGAACTGGCCGATATCTGCAAAATTGCGCTGCTCGAATATTATTCAGACAGGGAGCTTGTGTCGGAGGCGGAAGAGATTCTGCACAGAGTCTTGAGGGAGCTGTGTGAAAAGCAGATCATTTTCCCCTTCTACTTGAAGTATCCGGAGAGCTGGCTCAGAGAAGCGCAGCTTTACGACCGGGCGATGGTATCTTACCAGGCGTCGCCGGGAGGCAAGGTCAAGATTGTCTACAAGATGCGGCGGGGAGAGCTGGAAGATCTTGGTTATCAGACAGAGAGCCTGACGCCGATGTATGAGAATATATATGTAAAGGATTTTATTCTGTTTGGGGACGAACTGGTAAAGTATTCTTTTCATGAGAGCAACGACCGGACCAGAAAGGCGCATACGGAGCCGGAACAGATCTTAAAGCAGGAGCGCAAGATTACGGAAACCGGAAAATACGGGAAGCTGAATGCCATGGCGTTTATGGGGCCTGCCGAGCGGAAGCGGGCGATGATGGAGTATGAGCAGGAGTTATATTTTGCAGAGAAGATGTTTCAGGAACACAACAGAAGGAGGCTATAATCGGTGAGGGGCGGCAGCATACTCGGACTTGAATTAAATGAAGAATTTTGCCAGATTAGCTATTACGATAGGGAAAAGCACGAGCCGGAGACGTTAGAGGCGGCGGTGGATAATTACCAGATTCCTTTAATTCTTGGTTATGTAAATAATAAATGGCTTTATGGAAAAGAGGCGAAGCATCTGGCGACAGTGGATGAGAGCTGTACGGTTTCAGAGCTGTACGGCAAGGCCGTCAGGCAGGAACGGATGCAGTTTGCCGGACAAATCCGGGACGCGGTGTGGCTGCTTGCGAAATTTCTGCGGATGGCGTTAGAGAAGTTTGAATTTATTGATTATATTACGTTTTCCGTGCCGAAGACGGACATCGATATCAGCAAGATGCTGAAAGGCTTGGGGAGGCTTCTTAGCGTACCGAAGGAAAGGGTGTTTGTCCAGGACTTTAAGGAGAGCTTCTGCCATTATATGTTTTATCAGCCCAAGGAACTGTGGCAGTATGAAGCGGCGCTGTTTTACTGCGACCGGAACGAGATCCGCGCCTATATGCTCCGCAAGCTTAAGACGGTGAGCGGAAGGGGCGCGGATATGTTCGTGACGGTAGACGAGGTGGCGAACGCGCAGATGAAAGAACTGGCGGCAGTGTATCCGGTGCTGAATGTGGATAAGGCCAAGGATGCGGACGAGCGTTTTAAAGCATTTATCCAGAGCGTTTTTGAGAAAAAGGTGGTTTCTTCGGTGTTCCTTACAGGAGAAGGCTTTGAAAATAACTGGTATCCCAGCTCGCTGAAAGTACTCTGCAACGGCCGCAGGGCATTTATCGGCAATAATCTGTACAGCAAAGGCGCCTGCTATGCCTCGTACCGGAGGATGAGCGAGGACGATGAGATGCCCATTTATCTGGACGAGACCAAGATGATGGAGCAGGTGTGCTTAAGGATGCGGGTGCATGGCAAGGAAGGCTGGTATCCGATCGTGGAATGGGGAAGTCACTGGTATGAGTCGGACGGGCAGTGGGACGTGTTGTTAGAGGACACTTCGGATATTGAGATTCATATAGAATCCCTGGCTACCGGAGAACTGCAGGCTGAAACCGTGTCTTTGACGGGACTTCCGGAGAGGAACGATTATGCGCTGCGGCTTTCCATCGAGACGATGTTTCTGGACGAGAATACCTGCAAGATCCGATTTCGTGATATTGGTTTTGGAGAATTTTATCCGGCTACGGATTTTCAGGCGGAAAAAACGATACATTTAGGAGGAAGCAATGGGCAGTTTAATTCTCTGTCATAAGAAAAAGGCAAAACATCCCTATGAAATCGCAAGAGTTCATATGCATATCTATACCATAGAAGAGCTGTGTTATTATTTCTGCAACAATTTGTATCTGGTAGATTACACGATTGTAAACCGGAAGCTTTGCGACTGGCTGGAGGAGGAACTGGAGCTTTACGAGCTGTCGGCGGAGCTGAGAAACCAACTGGAACACAATGCTTCCGTAGAGCAATTCCTGTTGACCATCTTAAGCTATGCGTCCATATACTCTATGGCGGAGATAACGAAGATGCATAACGTGCTGGAGCGGCTCCGCAATCAGAACGAGGTAGAGCGTGAGAAGTATAAGGCGGACAATCTGCTGAACTCCGGAGAGAACGCCTCGGCCATTCTAATTTACCAGTCGATTATCCATAAGGAGTGGGACGATTCGGTGGGAAAGGAATTCTACGGCAGAGTTTACGCAAGTCTCGGAGCCGCTTACGGACGGATGTTTTTCTATGAAGAGGCGGCGCATATGTACGAGAAGGGCTTTGAGATCTGCCAGGAATTGGATATGCTGCGGGCATTTTTGTATTGCTGCTACCGGTATCTGCCGGAGGCGAAGTATGTGAAGATGCTGTCGAGAGAGCCGATTTATCTGACGCTGGACGCAGAGCTTAAGGAGGAACTAAAACAGGTAAAGCAGCAAATGGATCCGGATATTCAGGACGAAGCCTATGAACGATGGAAGAGGGAATACAGAAGAACCAATTGATAAGGTATGATTTACAGGAAGCCAAAAGGAGGAGAAATTATGAGTAATGACAGATATGTGAGTCCGTTGTCCGAACGGTATGCAAGTAAGGAGATGCAGTACATCTTTTCCCCGGACATGAAGTTTTGTACCTGGAGAAGACTGTGGATTGCCCTTGCAGAGACAGAGCGGGAGCTGGGGCTTGATATTACTGAAGAGCAGATTGAGGAATTGAAGGAACACGCGGAGGATATCAATTATGATGTGGCAAAGGAGAGAGAAAAAATCGTCCGCCACGACGTAATGTCCCACGTGTACGCCTACGGCGTACAGTGTCCGAAGGCAAAGGGAATTATCCATCTAGGAGCCACTTCCTGTTATGTAGGAGACAACACGGATGTGATTGTAATGGCAGAGGCGCTGAAACTGGTAAAGACGAAGCTTGTGAATGTAATCGCAGAGCTGGCGGGTTTCGCGGATAAGTATAAAGACCAGCCCACTTTAGCGTTTACTCATTTCCAGCCGGCTCAGCCTACGACGGTGGGAAAAAGGGCGACGCTTTGGATGCAGGAATTTGCCATGGATTTGGAAGACTTAGAGTATGTTATAGGAACACTAAAACTTCTTGGCTCTAAGGGAACCACCGGCACGCAGGCAAGTTTCCTGGAACTGTTTGACGGAGACCAGGAGACGATTGATAAGATCGATCCGATGATTGCAAAGAAAATGGGCTTTGAAGCGTGTTATCCGGTGTCGGGCCAGACCTATTCCCGTAAAGTGGATACCAGGGTCTTAAACGTGCTTGCGGGAATTGCTGCCAGCGCCCATAAGTTTTCCAATGATATCCGCCTCCTGCAGCATCTGAAAGAGGTGGAGGAGCCTTTTGAGAAGAGCCAGATCGGTTCTTCTGCGATGGCCTATAAGAGAAACCCGATGAGAAGCGAACGGATAGCTTCTTTGGCGAGGTATGTAATGATTGACGCGTTGAATCCGGCGATTACGTCGGCTACGCAGTGGTTTGAGCGGACATTGGATGATTCTGCAAATAAGCGGCTGAGCATTCCGGAGGGATTCTTAGCGATCGACGGTATTTTGGATCTGTGCCTGAATGTGGTGGACGGCCTGGTGGTGTATCCGAAAGTGATTGAAAAGAGGCTGATGGCGGAACTTCCCTTTATGGCTACGGAGAATATTATGATGGACGCGGTAAAGGCAGGAGGCGACAGGCAGGAGCTGCATGAACGGATCCGCGAACTGTCTATGGAAGCAGGGCAACATGTGAAAGCGGAAGGCTTAGATAATAATTTGCTTGAGCTGATAGCGGCTGATCCGGTCTTTCATCTGACCCTGGAGGAATTGAAGGAGACCATGGATCCGGCAAAATATACGGGAAGGGCGGCTTTGCAGACGGCGCAGTATTTAGAAAACGTCATCCGGCCGCTGCTAAAGAAGAACGAGTCGCTGCTTGGCGTGAAAGCAGAGATTCATGTATAAGCAAATCCCATCCGGCAAGTATTTTTTGATGAATCTTCCAACGTCGTTGCGAACGGGGTAAATAGGAGCCCTTGCCGGTTTTCATTGAAATAAACTGAAATAATAAGATATTTTGTATAGAATCAGGGAGAACTGAAAAAATAATGAGTATGGAAGAAAACAAAACGATTTATGACGTCATGATTTTAGGAGCGGGACCGGCCGGACTTTCCGCAGCTTTGTACGCGGCGAGAGGAGGGTTGTCGGCGCTTATCATTGAAAAGGGAACCGACGGCGGACAAATTGCCGCGACGGATGCCATTGAGAATTACCCTGGGCAGATGTTAGAGGGGGAGAGCGGCGAAAGCTTATCGAAGCGGATGGCCGGACAGGCGGAACGTTTCGGAACGGCCAAAGCGCAGGATGTGATAACGGAGGCGGTTTTGGACCGGGAGGTGAAAGAACTCCGGGGAGAGAAAGAGACTTACTTAGGCCGTTACGTGATTCTTGCAATGGGAGCTTCGGCAAGGCCGATCGGCTGTAAAGGGGAAGAGCAGTATAAGGGGAGCGGAATTTCTTATTGCGCTACCTGCGACGGGAATTTCTTTATGGGGCTTGAGGTTTATGTGGCCGGAGGCGGAGATGCCGCGGTGGAAGAGGCGATTTTCCTTACCAGGTTTGCAAGAAAGGTTACCATTGTCCACAGAAGGGATAAATTAAGGGCGGCAAAGATTATTCAGGAAAAAGCATTTCAAAATCCGAAGATTTCCTTCTTATGGGACAGCGTGGTGGAAGAAGCTTTTGGAAAGGGCGTCCTGCAGGGTCTTATGATCCGAAACGTGAAGACCGGAGAACTTACCAGGATTGAAGCGGAAGAGGCGGATGGAATGTTAGGACTTTTTGGATTTGTGGGAAATGTACCGAATTCCGCTCTGGTTAAAGATATAGTCGAGGTGGATGACAGGGGTTATATCCGGACCGATGAAACGATGCGCACCAATATCAGGGGGGTTTATGCTGCCGGGGATATCCGAATCAAGAGCGTAAGACAAGTGGTAACGGCGGCGGCGGACGGCGCGGTTGCGGCAGTTCATATATCGGCGGAATGCGAGCCATATGAATAGTTTTTTATTCAGAACCAAAAGCAAAATCAACGGCTATAACGTCTGCTTATAGATTATATGAATAATTATAATAGTTAAAATTAGAAAAAAACTATAATTTTTTAATTGACAGTGCTATAATGTGTGAGATTTACATGGACAGAAGGGTGCAGCCTAGCTTCGTATCTGTTATATTTGGAAGCGGAAGCTGTATCGGCGCTGCCCCGACAGGGAGAATGGCTATGAGAATTGAGCAGATTATAGAGAATAAAACAGAATATATGGATTTACTTTTGCTGACAGATCCTCAGAGGGACATGATAGACAGATATCTGGACACTGGGGATATGTTTGCGTTATATGAAGGGAAGGAGCTTTGTACGTTGGCGGTGATTACCGTTTCGCCGGGGAAACGGGAATGCGAGATCCGCAATCTGGTAACTACTTACGGAAACGGCGGCAAGGGCTATACGCGGGCGATGATTTACTATCTGAGCGAACAATACCGCGGAAAATGCGATACCATGTATGTGAGAACCTGGAATTATGACGAGAGCCTAAGAGTATACAAACGGTGCGGATTTGAGCATTCCCGCACGCTGGAAGGGTATTTTGTGGATCACTATATGGAGCAGATTTACCTGGACGGAAAGCAGATGACGGATCTGGTGATTTTAAAAAAGTCTCTGAATGAGGAAGTAGACATTAAAAAGGTGGTTAATTTTGCACTGAACGCCGGAAGGGTTCTGTTAAAAAACGGCGCGGAGATATTTCGTGTGGATGAGACGATTCAGCGTATCTGCAAGCGTTTTCATGTGGAAGAGGTGGACACCTTCGTCTTAAGCCACGCAATCTTTATCAACGCGGAGCGGGACGGCGAAGAGGTGTATTCAAAGATCAAACACGTCCCTTTATCCAGCGCGAATCTTGAGATTGTAGCGGAGGTAAACGACTTATCCAGGAAGATTACGGCAGGGATGATGAACTTGGATGAGGCGATCGGAGAGATAAACAGAATTGAACAAATGCCTGCAAAGAGGAAATATCAGCTTGTATTGTCGGCGGGAGTAGGCGCCAGCGCCTTTGGCCATCTTCTTGGAGCCAGCGCAATGGAAAGTATCTGCGCTTTTTTTATCGGGTGCGTGCTGTACATATGGGTATTGTTTGCCGGCAGGCATAGATTGTCGAAGATTATTATTAATATATTTGGAGGGATTTTGATTACCTCTATGGCGGTGATGATGTATGTGTTTGTTCCGGTCCGCATGCAGATTGACGGCATGATTATTGCCGGGATTATGCCGCTGGTACCGGGAGTCGCGTTTGTCAATGCGATTCGGGATATTGCGGACAGTGATTTTTTGTCGGGGACGGTAAGAATGATCGACGCGCTGCTGGTATTTGTGTATATTGCGACGGGCGTGGGACTTGCGCTTGGCGTTTTCGGTAATTGGATTGGAGGTGTCGGAGTATGCTTAACTGGATTGTTGTAAATGTAATCTGTCCCTGCCTGGGAACCGTCGCCTTTGCAATTATGTTCAATGTTCCAAAACGGTTTTATGTAAGCTGCGCGACGATCGGGACACTGGGCTGGCTGGTGTACTGCGCCGCGTTGGAACCGTCTTCTCCGGCGATTGCCTCCTTTTGCGCGTCCCTTACGGTGGTGCTGATTTCCAGAGTGCTTACCGTACGGATGAAATGCCCCATCACAATGTTTGTGATACCGGGGATTTTCCCGTTGATTCCTGGAGCCAGTGTGTATTATATGGCGTATGATCTGGTGATCGGAGAGACCAGGGAGGCCGGCCAGAGCGGCTTCCTTGCTATTAAGATCGCGTTTGGAATCGTGTTGGGAATCGTATCGGCAGTATCCATTCCGAGAGAAGTGTTCGGAGGAGATTACTGGCGGGGAAGAAGAATGCGGAAATAAGGATAGAATTGTATTGACGGGAAGTCCGGTATTTGATAGTATTATGTAAAGAATTGTATGCGAAATGAAAGAAATGGAGATATAAGATGAGCAAGGTTAGAACAAGATTTGCACCGAGTCCTACGGGAAGGATGCATGTGGGAAATTTGAGAACGGCGCTGTACGCCTATCTGATTGCGAAGCATGAGGATGGAGATTTTATGCTTCGTATCGAGGACACGGATCAGGAGCGGTTTGTGGAGGGGGCGCTGGAGATTATTTACAGAACCCTGGCAAAGACGGGACTGGTTCACGATGAAGGGCCGGACAAGGACGGAGGCGCGGGGCCTTATGTACAGAGCGAGCGGAACGCTTCCGGGCTTTATTTGAAGTATGCCAAGCAGTTAATCGAGCAGGGGGACGCTTACTACTGTTTTTGCGACAAGGAGAGACTGGAGTCCTTGCGGAGTACGGTATCAGAGTCAGGGACGGAGATTGTAGTGTATGACAAGCACTGTCTGCACTTGAGCAAGGAGGAGATTCAGGCGAATTTAGACGCGGGGAAACCTTATGTAATCCGTATTAATATGCCTTCCGAGGGGACTACGACTTTCCATGACGATATTTACGGAGATATTACGGTGCCGAACGCAGAATTAGACGACATGATTTTGATTAAATCAGACGGATATCCGACCTATAATTTTGCCAATGTGGTGGACGACCACCTGATGGGGATTACCCACGTGGTGAGAGGCAATGAGTATCTGTCTTCCGCGCCGAAATACAATCGTCTTTACGAAGCTTTTGGCTGGGAAGTACCTACGTATGTACACTGTCCGCTGATTACGGATGAGACTCACAAGAAACTGAGTAAGCGCTGCGGCCATTCTTCCTATGAAGATTTGTTGGAACAGGGATTTGTTTCCGAGGCAATTGTAAATTATGTGGCGCTGCTGGGATGGTGTCCGGAGGATAATCAGGAGATTTTCTCACTGCAGGAGTTGGTGAAAGCTTTTGATTACCGCCATATGAGCAAGTCTCCGGCAGTATTTGACGTAGTGAAGCTTCGATGGATGAACAGCGAGTATTTGAAAGCTATGGAGGAAGAGAAGTTTTTTGCGCTTGCAAAGCCATATATGGAGGAGGTTGTCGGCGGCAGGTATGATCTGCAAAAGATTGCCGGGTTAATTAAGACCAGGATAGAGACGTTCCTGGATATTAGGGAACAGATTGATTTCTTTGCGGAGGTTCCGGAGTACGATACGGCGATGTACTGCCACAAGAAGATGAAGACCAATGAAGAGAATTCCTTAGAACTTCTGAAAGGAGTTTTGCCGATTTTGGAGCGGCAGGAGGATTTTAGCAACGACGCGTTGTTTGAGACGTTAAAGCAGTATGCCGGGGAACTCGGCAAAAAGATCGGATATGTGATGTGGCCGATCCGCACGGCAGTATCCGGGAAGCAGAATACGCCGGGCGGCGCGACGGAGATTATGGATGTACTTGGGAAAGAAGAATCGACTGCCCGCATCCGCAAGGGAATTGAGAAGCTGGAAACGAGGTAGCGCATGCAGCCAAATCAAGCACAGGAAAGCGCCATCAGACATTTTAAAGGTCCCTGTATGGTGCTTGCGGGGCCAGGCTCCGGCAAGACCTTTACTATTGCCAGACGAATCTGTTATTTAATAGAGCATTATAAAGTAAGGCCAGAAAATATTCTGGTCATTACTTTTACTAAGGCGGCTTCCTATGAGATGCAGAACCGGTTTAAAACGCTGATGCAGGGAAGGAGTATGCCGGTGACGTTCGGAACATTTCACGGCGTATATTTTGGGATATTAAAATGGGCGTACCGCTTAAGTTCCGAAAATATTCTGACGGAAGCCGAAAAATACCAACTGCTGCGTCAGATTATTTCCTCGCCGGAGCTGGGATATGAACTGGAGATTTCCGACGAGCAGGAAGAACTGCAGGACTTGATTACGGAAATCAGCAACGTGAAGAACAGAGGCGTTTCCGTAGACAGATATGAATCCGCCCGCCACGGAGCCATGTTCGGAACAGTGTACAAGGCTTATGAGAAGCAGAGGAAAGCGCTGCGTAAGATTGATTTCGATGATATGCTGCTGCTTTGCTATGATCTGTTTCGGCGTCGGGAGGATGTGTTAGCGCAGTGGCAGAAACGGTTCCGGTATATTTTGATCGATGAATTTCAGGATGTGAACCAGATACAGTATGAAGTGGTCCGGATGCTTGCGTTTCCGGAGAACAATCTGTTTGTGGTGGGGGACGACGACCAGTCCATTTACCGTTTCCGGGGCGCGAGTCCTGAGATCATGCTTGGATTCGGTAAAGACTATCCGGAGGCAAGAACGCTTCTTTTGGGCGTGAATTACCGTTCCAGCAGGAATATTGTGAAGGGCGCGTTGAAAGTGATCGGCCATAACAGACAGAGGTTTGGGAAGAAGCTTTCTACGGAGAATAAAAAGGGTTCCTGCATTCATGTGCAGGAGGTAAAGGATTCCACAGAAGAGGGCCGGTATGTGATCCGGGCAGTGAAAGAACTAAAGGAAACGGGTTTGGATTACCACCAGATTGCAGTGCTGTATCGAACCGGCAATGACGCAAGAGTCCTGACGGAACTTTTGATGGAGAACCAGATTCCATTTCAGGCAAAGGAGCAGGCGCAGAATATCTACGAGCATTTTGCGGTGAAAAAGCTGCTTAGCTATGTAAGGATGGCACAAGGAGACCGGAGCAGAAGGGTATTTCTGGATGTGATGAATGCGCCGAAGCGCTATATCAGCAGGGAGAGCCTTCAGAATCAGCAGGTTTCTTTTGAGGATTTGAGAAGATTTTATATGGATAAGAGCTGGATGCTGGATCGGATCGACCAGTTTGAATGGGATATTCAGATGTTAACGGGTCAGACGCCCTATGCGTCTATCCAATATATCCGCAGGCACATCGGCTATGACGATTATCTGAAAGAATATGCGAAGAGCAGAAAGATCAATGAAGAGGAATTATTCTCCCTGCTTGCGGAAGTAGAAGAACGGGCAAAGGAGTTTCCGGACGTTTTGCTGTGGTTTGCCTATATTGAAGAATACACAAAAGCTTTGACGGAGCGGAAAAGCAGAAAAGCGAAAGAAGAGGAAGGAATCTGCCTGACGACTATGCACGGGGCGAAAGGGCTGGAGTTTGACACGGTATTTATTATTCAGAGCAACGAAGGCGTAATCCCTTATAAAAGAGCAAAGCTGGACGCGGAACTTGAGGAAGAGAGGAGGATGTTTTATGTAGCAATGACTCGGGCGAAGAGGAAGCTTGTGATCAGTTATGTGAAAAATAAAAACGGCAAAGAGGCAGCTCCTTCCCGTTTTGTCTGTGAATTGCTTGACAGCCGGAAGTGAAACAAAATTAATCCAGCTCTTCAAATTCCATAGTATCCAGCCATTCATCGAAGCCGTCGGAGGCAATCTCGTACTCCTCGTCGGTGTCGATTCGTTCAAGTTCCGGCTCGTCTTCGCCGCGGTCGATGTAGCGGTAGAGGTAGACGGTTCCCTCTAAAGATTCGTCCAGAGGAGCCAGGGCAATGTAGTCTCTGCCCGCGGCTGTATAAATGGTAAGGATCTCACATTCCAGTTCTTCGTCATTTTCCAGAGTCAGGGTTACCGTATCGAGGGATTCCAGTGCGTTTAATAATTCATCCATGTTCATTCTCCTTTTTGAAATGTAGGTTTTCTGTCTATACTTTATCAGAGGAGCGGCAGTAAGTAAACAGTTATAATTTTTTTCTAGTCAAACACTTTAAAATGTTGTAGAATAAATTTGTATACCCTAAGCGGACAAGGGGATACACGCCCCAATACCGCTTTTTGGCGGCTGACGGCATTTGGGGTAGGCAGGGAGGAAAGAACTATGAAAAAGAAAGCATGGATTTTGATTGCTGCTTTGCTTATAGGTATTTTGGCCTTGTACGGCTGTAAGAAAGCAGTAGGGACGCCGGAGGACAATGCTGCGGCCGCGGAGGAAGATTCCGATACGGAAGGCGCAGAGGAAGAAGATACCGGCTATAAGTTTGGATTCAGTGCGATTGATATGGAGAATCCATATTTTATTACATTGGAGAGCGCGATAAAGGAAATCCTAGATAAGGAAGACTATACGTTGATTACCAAGGATCCGGAGAGCGACCCGGAACTGCAGAATAAGCAGATATTGGAGATGATCGACGACGGGATCGACGCGATTTTTATCTGCCCGGTGAATTGGGTGGAGATTACGGAGGCTTTGGAGGCGCTGAAAGAAGCCGATGTGAAAATTATAAACGTAGATACCCAGGTGAAAGAGATGGGGTATGTGGATGCGTATATCGGTTCGGATAATCAGGAAGCCGGATATATCTGCGGGGAAGATTTGCTGGATAAATGCCCGGAGGGCGGGAAGATACTGATTCTGGAGTGTCCCACCCAGAATTCCATTAATGACAGGATAACCGGATTTGAGAAAGCAATTTCTTCCGCGGAAGCAGGGTTCGAGATTGTAGACAGGGCGGATACCAACGGGGAGTTTCAGAAAGCGTTGGAAATTACCCAGGAGATGTTAAAGGAATATAAAGATATCGATGTAATTATGTGCGGCAATGACCAAATCGCGGTGGGAGCTACTACGGCGGTAAACCTTGCCGGATTAAAGGATGTGATTATTTACGGCGTGGACGGATCTCCGGATATAAAAAAAGAGCTTATGAAGCCGGATACGCAGATTGCCGGAACGGCGGCGCAGTCGCCCATCGGCATAGGAAAAGAAGCGGCAAAGACCGGAATTTCAATTCTGGATGGAGATGAATACGAAGAAGAGATTTATGAAGATGTGTTCATGATTAACGGTGATAATGTGAAAATGTACGGAGCTGACGGATGGCAGTAAGGAGGAACATATGAAGCAGACACAGGGAACACCATTACCTCTTGGAGTAACAGGAACAGAGAAAGGGATGAATTTTGCAGTAGCAGTCCCGCGAGGAAAGGCGTGCGAACTCCTGTTATACCAGAAGGAGGGAGATGTCCCTGTTTTTTCTTGCCAGCTTGCCGAAGATACGGCCGCGGGAGAAGTGCGGTGCGTACAGGTGGAAGAGATCGGAGACGGGGGATATGAGTATCTTTACCGTATTGACGGAGAGACTTACATCGACCCTTATGCAAAAAAGCTTTCTCGCGTTAAAATGCGTGAGAAACAAAGAAATATGTCCGCTGGACAAGAAGACGTTCCGGGAAGAATATCGACGGGAGCGGCGCGGATTGGCGCAAGCATTCCGGTACGCCGGGGAGAACTTGTGCGGGATCGGTATGACTGGGAAGGGGACGAGCCTCTGGCGATTCCTATGAATCGGGTGGTTGCTTACAGTCTGCATGTAAGAGGCTTTACGAAGCATGCCTCGTCAAAAGTGAAGCATAAGGGAACCTTTCAGGGCGTGATAGAGAAGCTTCCTTATCTGACAGAACTTGGCGTAAATCAGATTCACTGCATGCCGGTGTATGAATTTGAAGAGTATACAAGGACTGTGACGAATTACTGGGGATACGGTCCGGGATATTATTTTGCGCCTAAGAAAAGCTACGCCGCGTCCGGCGATGCAGTAGAGGAACTAAAGGATCTAATAAAAGCCTGCCACAAGGCGGGCGTCGAGGTGGTGCTGGAGATGCCCTTTGACGGCGGGGTCTCGCGGCAGATGATGGAAGAATGCCTCCGCTATTATCGGATGGAGTATCACGTGGACGGATTTATTTTAAATCCCGGGGTAGCTCCGATGGATATCATTTACGAGGACCCGGTTCTTAAGACGACGAAGATTCTTACCCATAGGGAAGATTTTCAAAATACCATGCGGAGGTTCTTAAAAGGCGACGAAGGCATGGTAGGCGGAGTGATATATTGGCTGAACCATCATACCAATGAGACGTATAATTATATGACCAGCCAGAATGGCTTTACGCTGAACGACCTGGTTTCCTACGATAGAAAACACAACGAGGCAAACGGCGAGAATAACCAGGACGGTCCGGACTGCAATTATAGCTGGAACTGCGGGGCGGAGGGGCCGAGCCGGAAGAAAACGGTGAACGAACTGAGAAAGAATCAGATACGCAACGCGTTTCTTTTGCTCTTGTTTGCGCAGGGAACGCCTTGTATTTTGGCCGGAGATGAGTTTGGGAATACCCAGAAGGGAAATAATAATGTTTATTGCCAGGATAATGCCACTTCCTGGCTGGATTGGAGCAAATTAAAGAAACAGCCGGAAACTTTTGAACTGGTAAAGAATTTGATTGCGCTCAGAAAGGCGCATCCGGTATTTATGCAGGAGGAGCCGCTGCGGGGGCTGGATTCCGCAAGGTGCGGGGTTCCGGATGTTTCCTACCATGGAAAATATGCATGGCGCACGCCGGACGAGTTCAGCAGCAGGCAGCTTGGGGTGTATTACTGCGGCGCGGCAGCGGGAGACGAGGATTATTTTATAATATATAACATGCATTGGCTGGCTCATTCCTTTGCGCTGCCGGCGCTTTCCGGTAAGAGAAAATGGCATGTGATTGTCTCCACAAAGGAAGGGATATTAAAAGAGCCGGAGCTTCTTGAGAATCAGCACGATACCGTAGTAGCGGAGCGTACGATATTGATTTTGGCAGGCCGGTAATTAGGGAGCGCGTTATGGGAGATACAATGGAGAGAAAAGACGGGCTTACGACATTTCAGCTAAAGGTTCTGGCAATTATATCGATGCTTGCAGACCATGTGGGCGCGGTTCTGTATCCAGAAGCAGTCTGGCTTCGCTATGCGGGAAGGCTGGCGTTTCCGATTTTCTGCTTTCTGCTGGTGGAAGGATATTATCATACGGGGAATGTGGCAAAATATATGGCAAGGCTTGGCATATTCGCGCTGATCTCGGAAATTCCGTTTGATCTGGCTTTTCATCAGACCCTTTGGTTTCCGGCAAAGCAGAATGTATTTGTGACGCTGTTTATCGGGCTTGGGATGCTGTGGGGACTTGAGAGGGAGAGAGAACGGATCATAAGAGTCGGGATCGTGCTTCTTTCCATGTGGGCGGCGGAATTTCTTTGTTGTGATTATGGGTTTATGGGCGTTTTATTGATTGCCGTTTTTGGAGTAACGAGAGGAAAGAATACCGCGCGGTACTTAGCGGGAGCCGTATGGAACGTTTTCTGGCCGAGCAGAATCCAGACGGCGGGAGCCTTAGCGATGCTGCCCATAGCTTTATATAACGGGCAAAAGGGGAGAAGTATGAAATTTTTTTTCTATCTCTTTTATCCGGTTCATTTATTCATATTATATGTTGCGGCGAATAGGTAGGTTTCATGCAGAGGCTGCAGAGGGGGTTCTGAAAGGGAATCTGCGGCGGACTGTAAGAAAAGAGGTTGTAGTATGAAGGCGTTGGAACATCTGCGAACGATTAACCATCATAAATTTTTAGTCATGAAAGGCTGCTTTCAGGTAGGCTTATATAAGCAGGGGCTGCTCCATGATTTATCGAAATACGCCCCGTCGGAATTTTTAGTGGGATGTAAATATTTCCAAGGAGACAGAAGTCCGAACAATGCAGAGCGGGAGGCTACAGGCGTTTCTACTGCCTGGCTGCACCATAAAGGGCGAAATAAGCACCATTACGAATACTGGATTGACTATACCACAGAGAAGGAACATCTTCTTACGGGTACCAAAATGCCTACCAGATATGTGATCGAGATGTTTATGGATCGGGTGGCGGCTTCTAAGACTTATCAGAAAGAACATTATAAGGATTGCCACCCTTTGGAATACTACGAACACGGAGCGGCGAAGCTCGGAAATATGGTACATAAGGATACGGCGGCGCTTCTTCATCATCTGCTGAAAATGCTGGCGGAGCAGGGGGAAGAGAGAACATTTTCCTATATTCGCACAATTGTGCTAAAGGCCAAGGGCAGGCGGAGGCCAGTCCGGAGACCGAGTATGAAAAGGATGCCGAGAAGACGGCAGATTTGTCCAAATAGGGATTAACATGAGCGGCTGTACGGAAGGATTTCAGTGCGGCCGCTTGTGAGTATGCGCCCGGCATGGGCGTAATCTACGTAACATGCCCTAATAGCGGGAAGCGTACGGCCAAGAGCAAGGCGCTGACGGGATATGATCAGCGTAGGATGTGAAAATAGGAGGAGCGGCATGCGATTTGTAATTGAGCATTTATCGAAACGTTTTGAGAAAAAAGAGGTTTTAAAGGATATAGATTTTACATTTGAAGAAGGGAAAATTTATGGCCTTTTGGGGCGCAACGGCGCCGGGAAAACGACCTTGTTTAATTGTATTAACAGGGATATCCGAAGCGACGGGGGAAGTTTTTATCTGGAGACGGAGGAAGGAAAGAGAGGGATTAAGGCAGAGGATGTCGGTTATGTACTTTCTACGCCTACGGTGCCGGAATTTCTGACAGGAAGGGAATTTTTGAAGTTTTTTACCGATATTAATGAACCGTCGATTCAGAATCTTAAGCCGCTGGATGAGTATTTTGATTATATGAGTATCGCGGCGGAGGACCGGGATAAGCTTCTAAAGGATTATTCCCATGGAATGAAGAATAAGATGCAGATGCTGGTGAATATCATTGCAAAACCGAACCTTCTTCTTCTGGATGAGCCGCTGACTTCTCTGGATGTGGTGGTAGCGGAGGAAATGAAAGCGCTGCTGCGTTCTTTGAAGGATGGGAGGATTACGATTTTTTCTACGCATATTATGGATCTGGCCTTAGATCTTTGCGACGAGATCGTTCTTTTGAACCATGGGGAGCTGGAAGTAGTAGAAAAGAGTAACTTAGACAGCCACGGGTTCCGGGATAAGATCATTGCCGTGCTTAGGGAGGAAGAACATGAATAAGACGTTAAGATTATCCTTTTCGCTGAAAAACACATACCGCGTTAACAGCATTCTTTACTCCTTAAAACAGATACCGCTTGTAAAGAAACTTTTGCCGGATACCCTGTATCAGGAGAGAGGGTTAAAGGTCTTTGCAAATATTCTTTCGGTTTTGTGGGAAATCGTTACCGCATTCTTAGGGAAGCTTCTCTATCTTGGACTCATGGTGTTTGGGGCGGGAAAATTGTACCGGGAGGCAGCGGATACACAGTTATTTCTCCATATCCTGCTGTTTCTGACGGTGTTGGGCGGATTTGGGAATACGAAGATGTTCGACCCGTCGAAAGACAAGTATTATGCGATAATCCTGATGCGCATGAATGCAAGGGAGTATACGCTGGTCAATTATACATATGCGATTTTGAGGGTGCTTGCGGGATTCCTTCCATTTACTATTTTGTTTGGGAGAGCGGAAGGTCTGCCGCTGTGGCTGTGCCTGGCGCTGCCGTTTTCTATAGCGGGGTGTAAGACGGCTATTGCGGCATGGTGCTTATGGAAGTATGAAAGGCGGGGGGAGGTATACAATGAGAGCAGGTTGAACAAATATATATGGATTGGTTTCGGACTGCTGCTGGGAACAGCTTACGGCCTCCCAGCGCTGGGGTGGATGGTTCCAGTGAAGATAGGAGCCTGCCTGATGCTATGTTTTATTCCGGCGGGAGTGGCCGGGATCAGGAAGATCTGTTCTTTCCCCCTATACCGGGAGGTTCATCAGGAGCTGCTTAGCCAGCAGACAAATCAGATGGATACTGCCGCGCAGGTTACGAAAGCCGGAGTGGAAAAGAAAATTTCTGCGGATACATCTATTACCAGCGGCAGAAAGGGTTTTGAATATCTAAATGAACTGTTTATTAAGCGGCATAGGAGGATTTTGTGGAGTTCCACAGAGAAAATTATATATGTGTGTATGGCTCTTGCGGCAGGGGCGGCACTGCTTCTTTATCTGAAGCCGGAGATAAAGCCTGGGGCAAATAAGCTGGTGAGCAACTGCCTGCCCTATTTTACATTTATTATGTACGCGATTAACCGGGGAACCGGGTTTACGCAGGCGTTGTTTATGAATTGCGACCACAGCCTGCTGACTTATTCCTTTTACAAGGAGCCGGGATGCATCCTAAAGCTGTTTCAGATCCGACTGCGGGAGATTATGAAGATCAATGCGGTTCCCGGGCTGGTGATCGGCTGCGGGCTGGCGTTAGTGCTTTATGTATCCGGCGGAGCGGCAGGCTGGATGGATTATGGGATTCTGGTGGTTTCTGTGGTGAGTATGAGTTTGTTTTTCTCTGTGCATTACCTGGTTGTTTATTATCTTCTGCAGCCTTATAATGCGGAAACAGAAATAAAAAGCGGGATGTATCGGGTGGTTATGAGCATTACCTATTTTGTTTGTTTTTTTATGATGCAGCTGCGGATGCCGGTCATGCTGTTTGGCAGCATGACAATTGTATTTTGTGTGGTTTATTGTATTGCGGCTTGTGTTCTGGTATATCGGCTGGCGCCGAAGACTTTTAAATTGAGGGCGTAAGGGTTTTATTCCGGATCATTTGATTTGAATGGAAGACAGCGGCGATACTATTTTTAACTTGTGCGTAGGAAGTTTTCAGGAAATACAAGGAGGGATAAACGGATGCATGAACTGACGAAACTGATTTATGAGGATATGAAGCCTGCTCTCGGAGTTACCGAACCTGGGGCAATCGCGTTTGCGGTGGCAAAGGCAAGGGATTGCGTAAAGGGAGAACCGGAGCGCATCCATGTGTCCCTGAACAGCGGAATGTATAAAAATGCCTTTACCTGCGGGATTCCCAACAGCGCCAGGGTGGGGAATGTATTTGCGGCGGCATTAGGCGCGGCGGCCGGAAATGCAGAGAAAGGGTTAGAAGCCTTAGCGGATGTGAAACCGGAGGATCATGAGAAGGCAGAGGAACTGGTCAGAGCCGGAAAGGTGAGCGTTTCCCTGAGCGGGGGTACGAGCCGGATATTTGTAGAAGCGTCGGTGAAGACAGCGTCGGAGGAAGCAGTCGTGACCATTCGGGATTCTCATACGAATATTACGGAAATCCGCGTAAACGGAACGGCTAAATTTAAAACGGAGAAAGAAGAAAACAAAGAAGAAAGCAGTACGGAGACGAAGGATACAAGCCTGATTCATCGGTATACGTTAAACGAATTCTGCGGGTTTGTATCTTCTGTAGACATACGGGAATTGGAATTTATCCGGGAAGCTTACCGGGTAAATATGGAGCTTTTTCAGGAGGGGCTCCATAGTCCCAGAACAACATTTGCAAAATATCTGATGAAGAAAAACGGAGGAAAGGTGATTTCCGGCAATGAACAGACCACCGCGTCTTTGCTCTGCAACGGTGCCATTGAGGCCAGGGTAATCGGCCTTGATAAACCGGCTATGAGTATTACCGGTTCCGGGGCGCATGGGATCATTGCTACGATGCCGTTGTATGCCGCCTATAAAGTAAATGGTTACTCAGAAGAACAGCTTCTTAGGGCAACGGCGCTCAGCTATCTGATCTGTACTTATATCAAAGAGTATTCCGGAAAATTATCCGCATTCTGCGGCTGCGCCATTGCGGCGGGAACCGGTATGGCCTGCGGGCTGGCGTATCTTAGGGGAGGTACGGCAGAGGAGATGAGACATACCATAAACAATATGGCCAGCAGCATTACCGGGATGATCTGTGACGGCGGCAACCAGGGCTGCACCATGAAAGGCGTGGCGGCGGTGGACGCTGCATACCAGTCGGTGGAATTTGCTATGAACGGGGTTTATGTTGATTCCGTACATGGCATCAATGGAACGACTGCGGAGGAGACTATGCGCAATATGGGATTGATCGCGTCGCCGGGGATGACCGGGACGGAGAAAACCATTGTTGAGATATTCGAGAGTAAGGGGAATAATCTGTGATTTCATATGCATACTAAGCAGCAGAAGTATTCCGGAGGGCAATGCATCATCTATGCTGAACGATGCCTGCTTCTTCGGCTGGAGTATATATAAATTCCGGGGAAAGGAAGAATAATGAGCAATCATCTGAAACATGAGACAAGCCCCTATCTGCTGCAGCACGCGGAGAATCCCGTCAACTGGTATCCCTGGTGCGGCGAAGCGTTTGAAAAAGCCAGAAGGGAGGATAAACCGATTTTCTTAAGCGTCGGTTACAGTACCTGCCATTGGTGCCATGTGATGGCTCGTGAAAGTTTTGAAAACAAGGAGACGGCCGCCGTTCTCAACCGATATTTTATTTCTATAAAGGTTGACAGAGAGGAACGTCCCGACGTTGACAGCGTATATATGTCGGCATGCCAGGCGTTTACCGGCAGCGGGGGCTGGCCTATGAGCATTTTCATGACCTGGGATAAGAAACCTTTTTTTGCAGGCACCTATTTTCCGGTTCATGCAAGGTATGGTATGCCCGGATTCTCGGATGTTTTGCACGCGGTGGCAGAGCAGTGGAAAGACGGCAGGAAAGCGCTTATGCATTCGGCCGCGCAGGTCATTGCGCACTTAAAACAGTCCCAATCCGGACAGAAAAGCGGCAAAGGCGCGAACCTTTCCGAAAATGCGGTGAAAGCGCTTGCCGAAAGCTTCGACAGCAAATATGGCGGATTTGGAGCCGCTCCGAAATTTCCTATGCCCCATAATTTGTTGTTTTTAGCCTATTACGCACAGGTAACGGATGAGCCGGGACTATTGGAAATGGTAGAGAAAACGCTGATACAAATGCGAAAAGGGGGGATCTTTGACCAGATTGGCGGCGGGTTTTCCAGGTATTCCACGGATCGGTATTTTCTTGCGCCTCATTTTGAAAAAATGCTCTATGACAACGCTTTGCTGATCATCGTGTATGCGGCGGTTTATGGAGTGGTTCGGAAGCAGGAGTATCTGGATACCGCGATAAAAACGGCGGAATATGTGCTGGGGGAAATGACTTCTTCATGCGGCGGCTTCTTCAGCGCCCAGGATGCCGACAGCGAGGGCGAAGAAGGGAGATACTATACCTTTACCTTAGAGGAAATACTGGCTGTTCTGGGAGAAGAAAAAGGAAGGCAGTTTTCCGATGCATTTGACATTACGGCAGACGGTAATTTTGAGGGCGCAAATATCCCCAATCTTCTAAAGAGCCATGGGGAGAATCTTGATTTCAAAGACGAGCTGGGCAAGTTGTACGCTTATCGGAAGAACCGGAGAAAGCTGCATCTTGACGATAAGATCCTGGTTTCCTGGAATTCTATGATGATAGCGGCTCTGGCAGCGCTCTACAGAGCGTGCGGGAAGGAGAAATACCTGCAGGCGGCGGTAAAGGCGCAGGTATTCATAGAAAACAATTTATGCGACGGCCGTTTCCTTTCTGCGAGTTGGCGTGATAATAGGCAGTCAGAAAAGGGATTTCTGGATGATTACGCATTCTATACTGCCGCGTTGACCGAGCTGTATCATTCCACGCTGGAGGGAGTTTATCTTGAAAAAGCCCAGCGTTTCTGCAGGGAAGCGGTTAAACGGTTTGCGGATCATAAAAGGGGAGGATTTTTTCTGTCGGATTCGGAAGATGCAGAACTGTTTATGAATCCGAAAGAGACTTATGACGGCGCAGTTCCCAGCGGAAATTCGGTTATGGCATATAATTTTATACGGCTGTATCAGCTAACTGGAAAAGAAGAGTACAGAACGTATGCAGACAGGCAGATTGCGTATATGTCTGCTCAGGCCGGGGAATATCCCGCCGGATACAGTATGTTTTTATTCGCGAAGCTGGTCAACGATTATCCGCCGGAACATATTCGAATTGTCCTTAAGGATGACAGGGAGCTGGGGAAGATAAAAAGGAAGCTGCCGTTACTTGCGAATGTAACGGTAGCTTCCGAGAGCCGCGAGTATCCGCTGATAAACGGTAAAGCGACCTATTATGTCTGTAAGAATCATATCTGCCTGGCGCCGTCGAATACGTTTCCATGATTCCATGAAAGATTACTCATCAAAAGACGTACTGCCTGCCTGGCGTCCCCAGGCGTCGATGCATTCTCCGATTCCTTTCTGCCAGGTTTTTAGCGCCTTGACGGCGTCTGCGGTGACAGGGAGATGAAGGGGAGCTTTGGCGGCCTGGGATGCCTCCACGACTAATTTTGCTACTTTATCGGGATCGCCGGCCTGTTCATGGCGTCTGTTCTTTTTGACAAACTGATTCTGCCAGCGGAAGCGGTTGTAATCGTCAATGGAACGATCGGCTTTTTCTTTGATTGCGCCTTTGTCATAGAAATTGGTGCGCACAAATCCAGGGATTACATTGGTTACTTTGATGCCGAAAGGCGCTACTTCAAATGCAAGGGAAGTAGAAAAACCTGTGACGGCAAATTTGGAGCTGTGGTAGGGGACCGGGCCGTGAGAGTATCCCGCGCTGGAAGCGATATTGAAAATATGTCCGGAACGCTGCTTTCGCATAACGGGAAGAACGGCTCTTGTTACCCGCATCAATCCGAAAAAGTTCACCTCAAATATTTCTTTTAAGCTTTCTTCGCTGGTTTCCTCAAAATAAGAAATTCGGGCGTATCCGGCATTGTTTACCAGAATATCAATCCGTCCAAAATGCCGGACGGCCTGTTCTACGGCTGCTGTGTACGCGGATGCGTCCTGATTGGAAACGTCAAGCAGAAGATGCAGCGCGTAGTCCTCATAACCTTCTGGGACGGCAAAGTCGTTTTCCTTTCTTGTTGTAGCCACAACGTAATCGCCGGCTTCTAAAGCCGCTTTTGCAATTGCATATCCGATGCCTTTGGCCGCACCGGTAATAAACCATACTTTTTTCATAGCTTGTCACCTCTTACATACAATTTTCGCCTTTGAAACGATTATTCCGGGTAAATTAACTGTTCCCGGGTAATCTCGTTTAGCACGTTCTTTAAGTATCTGTCCGCCAGATAGTTTGCCATTGGCAGGTTCATGTCCAGATAGTTGCCGCAGTCTTTTGGCGATGCGCCCGGTACTTCCCCTTTGAAATCCCGAATAAAGACAAACATTTCTTTTACCAAAGGAACAATATCCTTGGATTCATATGCTCCGGCAAGCAGAAGATAGAAGCCGGTCCGACAGCCCATGGGACCAAAATAGATGGTCTTGTTCCCATATTCGGTATGGTTCCGGAGAAAAGTGGCGGCCAGATGCTCGATGGTATGTACTTCTGCGGTGTTCATGACAGGCTCGTCATTGGGGCTTGTCATGCGCAGGTCAAAGGTGGTGACCGGACGGCCCTCCACATAGTCGATCCTCGATACGTATACGCCGGGAACTAATTTGATGTGGTCTATGGTGAAGCTTGTTATTTTCTCCATAATCGTAATCTCCTTTGCTTTTCTTTTTTTCTATAGTAACATGGATTTTGAAAAATAGCTATGTAAAGAGGGAGAAAACTGTGTTATACTATGGTTTATGTGTTACTGTTCCATTCATTCGCAGTAATACGCAAAAATCCATTTAAATCGCCTTCAGCCAGGGTTTTTGCGCACTTGAATTACGTTCTTACGGTCTGTGAAAGCGGAGGGTTTGTGAGATGAAGCTATATTTGATACGTCATGGAGAAACAGATTATAATAAACAGAAGAAGAACCAGGGGCAGATCGACGTGCCGCTGAATGAGTATGGGAGAGAGCTGGCGGAAAAGACCAGAGAGGGACTTCTTAGAGTACCTTTTGATTTGTGCCTATGCAGTCCGTTAGGACGGGCGAAGGAGACGGCGGAGCTGATCCTTAAAGGGCGGGAGGTTCCGATTGAAACGGACGATAGGATTATCGAAGTGTCCTTTGGAAGATATGAGGGGAGATGCTGGGATCCGGAGGCTTGGGACGAGGAGATGCCAAGGGATTTTCAGTGCTTTTTTGACGAACCGGGGAAATATCAGGCGCCTTCGGACGGCGAGAGCTTAGAGGCGTTAAAGCAGCGTACCGGGGAGTTTCTAAGGGATATCTGCTGCCGAGAGGAGTATCGGGATTATACGATATTGGTATCCACCCATGGAGCGGCTCTTGCAGGAATTCTTGCTAATATCAAGGGGCTTCCGGTGGAGCGGTTCTGGGGAGAGGGATGCAGCAGGAACTGCGGCGTGACAGAGGTGTCCATTAAAGACGGGAAGCCGGAGATCCTTTCGGAAAATGTGACATATTACTAGGATTAGCGTAGGCTGCCCGTTCGTATTAGCAAATTTGGATGTCCGGCATAAACGGTACGAAGGCTAGGATGGACGGAAGCCGGATATATTTCAATAATGCAGGCAGAGAGGACTGCCCGGAGTGATTAGGAGGAAAGATTATGATTGGAGATAAGAAAGTATTATTCAGCGGGATGCAGGCAACAGGCAACTTGACGCTCGGTAATTATCTGGGAGCCCTTAAGAACTGGATTTCGCTGAGCGACGAGTATGAGTGCTTCTACAGCGTGGTGGATATGCATTCCATTACCGTAAGGCAGAATCCTGCGGAGCTTCGCAAGCGCGCAAGGGCGCTTTTGACCTTGTATATTGCGGCTGGACTTGATCCGAAAAAGAACTGTATCTATTACCAGTCCCATGTGTCCGGCCATGCGGAGCTTGCCTGGATTCTGAATTGCTTTACGTATATGGGAGAGTTAAACCGCATGACCCAGTTTAAAGACAAATCCGCCAAACATGCGGATAATATCAATGCGGGGCTTTTTACTTATCCGGTGCTGATGGCGGCCGATATCCTGCTGTATCAGGCGGACGTGGTTCCGGTGGGCATTGACCAGATGCAGCATCTAGAGCTTACCAGGGATGTTGCACAGAGATTCAATCATATTTATGGGAATGTTTTTACCGTTCCGGAAGCTTATATCGGTAAAGTAGGCGCAAAAATTATGAGTCTGCAGGAGCCTGCCAAGAAGATGTCTAAGTCCGATGAGAATCCGAACGCCAGCATTTATCTGATGGACGAACCGGATGTAATCATGAGAAAATGCAAACGGGCAGTGACCGATTCCGAGGCTCAGATTCTCTACCGCAAGGAGCAGCCGGGAGTAAAGAATTTGATTGATATATACAGCGCATGCACCGGAAAGACGCCGGATGAGGTTGTAAAAGAATTTGACGGCAGGGGTTACGGCGACTTTAAGGTTGCGGTAGGAGAGGCCGTGGTATCCGTATTAAAACCGCTGCAGGATGAGGTGGAAAGGCTGAATCAGGATAAGGCCTACATCGACGGCATCATTAAGGAAAATGCAGAGAAAGCGAATTACTATGCCATGAAGACTTTGCGCAAGGTACAGAAGAAAGTAGGATTTCCGGAGAGAGTGCGCTGATTGCCGCACGCGGGATATAAGGGAAGCAGAGGTGGGAAGCATGGAGATACAGACGGCAGGACAGCAGAAGTATTATGATTTTATAGAGGAACGTGCTAAGAGCCTGAGACTGGGGATGATTATCTGGATTAGTCTTTTAGCAGCGGCGCTGCTTGCCATTTTAGCGGGCGGAATACTTGGATATATACTTGCAATCCTCGGGGTATCTTTGGGGGCGCTGAATATCCGTTCTCAGATGGCTCTTAGAAGTAAACTTGACAGAATTCCGGACAAGGAAGATTTCTTCAATCAGCTCCTTCAGACAGAGACGGTAGAGATACCGGAATACCGTCTGATGCTTACAAAAGATTATGTGCTTTTGTATCGGAATGAGGTATTCGTTTATTTGCTGAAGGATATGGAGAAAGTAGAGGTGGGAATCAGGCAGCAGGGAGAAGACCGGCAGAAAACGCTGTTTTTGACAGACAAGGCAGGAGAACGCAATGAGATAGCGGTCTGCGGCCGGAAAGAACAGGAGCGGGCTTTTGATTTGGCGTATCATACGCTGCACGATAGGGTTTGTTAGGACAGGAAAGCGCCGATTCCTATGAAGAATCTTGCCACGTTATAAAACATACAGATGAAGAACTGTCAAATAGACGGAAAACGCTGTTTTCAGCGTTCGTAAAAGACGCCGCGCATATCCTGCGCGGCGCCTTTGTCTTTCTGTCTAGCATGTTTTTTCTAATATGATTTCATAATATTCACAGTAATGTGAGACGCCTTCCAACGGTCTTCCTCTTTTTTGTTTACAGTTAGACAGGAAAAGAAATTGCACCGGACAGCCGCAAAACAAAGGTGCTTCCGCCGCCGTCCGTATCTTGTACGCTGAGCGTGCAGCCTTGAAGCTCTGAAAGAGCCGCGGCGATGGACAATCCCAGGCCGAAGTGTTCTTTTCTGCTTCTGGATTTGTCGCTGCGGTAAAATCGGTCGAAAATCAGTTTCTTTTCTTCATCGGGGATTCCGGGGCCGTAGTCAATGACAGAAATCAGTATGGCAGGATGACAATATTCTGCTTTCAGGATAATCCGGCGTTTCAGGATACTGTCCGCAAGGAACCTGTCTGCTTGGCCGGACTCTGCCATAGGAGGATGTTCCTCTGCCAGTGCATATGCCGCAGCGTTATCTAAAAGGATGGTAAGGATCTGCCTGCAAAGCTGCGGATCTGCCCATGCAGGCGGAAGAGGGGTATCCGGAAGCTTAAGAAGCAGCGTCCCTTTTCTGGAAAGACAGAGGGGTTCATATAATTCCAACAGATGTAATAGCAGTTCGTCTACTTCAAATTTCTGTTTTCTGACGGCCCAGTTCTTCTGTTCGGCAGAGACCAGCAGCAGAAGGTTCTGAACCAGTGCGCGTCCTCTCCGGCATTCGCTTTTGATGATCCGGATCAGCGCGGCGTTTTCATCTGATTCTGGCGAGAGGGCGTCTGCGGAGGTTTGGATAACTGTCAGGGGAGAGCGCAGTTCATGGGAAGCGGCTGCAACAAAGCCCTGCTGTTTTTCATAGGTATCTTCAAGGGGCCTCAAAGAGCGTTTCACAAACCGGCGTCCGGTAAAAATAAGCAGAAGAATCCCCAGGCCGTCTATCAGCAGGTAGAAAGCGCCGGTCTGCAGGAGTTTTCTTTTATTTATGCTGATATCCTGGAGGAGTACTAGCTTTTTATAGCCGGAGCCTGTGTTAAGTATCAGCACATTCCCAAGATAGGCGTCCTGTTTTTCTCCCCTGATTTGGAGGATGGAAGACTGCAGCAGATGGGAGGAGATCGGGCGTGAAAAGGGGTAGATCCCTTCGTCCTTTGCGGCGTCTTGCACGCGTTTTAGAAGGATGGCTCTATCCGTCTGGGGCTGATAAGAACCGGGGAAGAAGAAGGGAATGTTATTTTCTTCTATATGAACGATCAGCCGTCCGTTTTCCTCGATCTGGGATAAGAAAGAATCAGAAAAGACAGATTCGTTCTGCAGGCTGGATGTCAGAGTAAGAAGGCGGCTCTGAAAATCGGAACGCTGTTTGTTTTCCTCTGAGGAGATATAAAAAAGAAATGCGGCGGACAGGATCAAAGTCATAATCAGTCCGGTACTTAGGGTATAGAGAAGTACCAGCTTTTTTTCTAAATTTGGGAACATGGGAAACCTCCGGTTGTCTATTTTGGGAATCTGCCGTTTTCCAAACGGTAACCCACGCCATGTACGGTTGCAATGGAAGCGCTGCTTTTTATCTGACGTAAATTTTTGCGCAGGAAATAAATATAGGTATCTAGATTGCCGTCTTCCACGGCGCCGTCCGGACCCCATATACGGGAAAAGATCTGCTCCCGGGTCAGGGTCTTTTCCGGGTTCCGCAGGAAAAATTCCATGAGTAAGGATTCCCGTCTGGAGAGAGACTTGCGTTCGTTTCCGCAGGAAAGGGTTCGGGTATCCGTATCCAGGCGGATATCCAGAAAGGAAAGGGTTTCCTGTGGCGAGAAGTCTTTCGGCCGCCTGGACAGCGCCCGGATGCGTGCTAAAAGCTCCTCCGTATCATAGGGCTTCACCAGATAATCGTCCGCACCGCAGTCCAGTCCGTCAATCTTATCACCCACCGCTCCTAAGGCAGTGGTCAGGATAACCGGGACACAGATATGGTTTTGGCGGATGGAACGAAGAATGGAAAGCCCGTCGATTTCCGGCAGCATACGGTCTAAAAGAATTAAGTCATAAGCACCTGACATAGCAAAATAAAGCGCCTCGCTTCCGGTATGGCAGACAGAGACCGTATACTGTCTGGCAGTAAGCTGTAATGCCAGGGCGCGGCAGAGTTCTTTATCATCTTCTATAATCAAAATATGCATCCATGATTCTCCCTTAAATTTCGTATCAAGTTTAGTATACCAGAGAAATCTCAAAAAAATCTTTAAAAATTTGTGATAGACCTCCAGTTTTTTTTGAGAAAATCAATGTATAGTATCAATAGTAGTGTTTGCCGCTGTTTTTGCGGCAGGGAAATCGATCAAAAGAAGGGAGAACAATCATTGTGAACAGGAAGAAACGAAAGTATAAAAAACGGATGGGGGCAAGTCTGCTCGCTATACTTCTGTGTACGGCCGCGGCCGCTGGCATGCTTGGCGGATGCGGCGGTAAAGAGCTGAAAGAGGGCGGAAGCGGAGCCAAGGGCCGGTATGTGGAACAGGATATGGAATTTCCGAAACAGGAGGGAGAAGAGGTTCTGAACTTATCAAATTCCAAGGAAGGAAATCCCGTGATTTATACTGCTTCAACGGAAAACCGGATTTTCCGTTATGAATACAGGGAAGACAAATGGGAGCGGACGTCTTTCGATTGGGTGCAGACAATTTCTGAGGAAAAGGAAATCTATTTCCAGGAAGTACAGGAAACCGCGGAGGGAATTCAGTACGTCCGGGGTGTGGATGAAGATATGGCTCCGGTGCTGATAAGAAGCAGAGACGGGCAAAAGGGCGAAAAGCTGGCTATTTCCTGGCTGACTAAGGAAAGTGAGTTTGGATATCCGGGCGTAACAAATCTGCAGATAGACGGGAAAGGCAATCTCTGGATGAATGATCTGTATCAATCGAAATTTGTGGTAATTTCCGCGGATTCCCTGGAGGTATTGAAAGAAATAAGCAGTATCCAGGGATTTTTCAGCGAGCAGAAGATGCTGTATAGGACAGAGGACGGAAATATGGCGGCCAATACGGACGAGGGAATTTATACTATTTTCGACTCCGACCTGAATGAAATAGAACAGCTATCCTTACCGGCTCAGGGAATATACGGAATCTGCAGCAAAGGGGATGAATGGTATGAGGTTTCGGAGGAAGGGATTACGCGGCGCATACCGGGGAATGAAACCAGCGAGAGGCTTTTTGAGGGCAGTATGGGAGCGATGGGTTCTTCTGTAAATATAGTAGCAGGAATTACGGCGGGAAAGGAAAAGGACTTCTACGTACTTTACCGTCAGGAGAAGGCCGGGAGCGTGAGCCTAAAGCGATACGTATACGATGCGGACGCGCCGGTTCAGACAGAACATACCTTAAAGGTGTTCGGCCTTGCCCAAAACCAGACCATCCAGGATGCGATCAGCGGTTTTCAGAAAGCCCATCCGGATACCAGGGTGGAGTATCAGTTCGCCGGGGAGGAAGCAGGCGTGTCCGCGGATGATATCCGCACCTTGAATACAGAGTTATTAAGCGGAAACGGAGCGGATGTGCTTCTCCTTGACGGACTGCCGGCGGGGGCGTATATCGAAAAGAGGGTTCTTGCGGATTTGACAGACTTAAAGAAGGAGCTGACGAAGGAGGCTTCTTATCTGGACGCTATGCTGGAGAACACGCTGCAAGAGGACGGAAAGATATACGGAATGCCTGTAAAATTTGCAGTTCCGATTATGTACGGAAATGAGGAGTCGATGGATGCCTTATCCTCGCTGGAGAATCTGGGCGCGTATGTATCGGAACATCCGGACGCCAGCATTTTCGGACTTGCAGACAAGGAGTATATCAGGGATTTCTTATTTCAGCTTTATCAGGAGGAATTATTTACCGGGGACGGGAAAATCCGCCGGGAAACGCTGACGGAACTGTTTGAGCTTCAGAAGACGATTGCGGTCAATGCAAAGGCGGGGATTTTTGATGAGGCGGCAAGGACAGAAGTGGCAATGGGTACGGCCGCCGGCATTTTTCGTCAGGGAATGTTTATAAATCAGGGGAGCGCATCCATCCTGAACCACCCGGAGGGGGCGGCGACAAACCGGATTGACAGCGTCCAGGGGATGATGATTCCCTACGCTGTGATGCGGGAGAAGAATCTGACTCCTGAAACGGTTCGTGATTTTTACTGCCCTGTGGGGGTTGTGGGAATCAATGAAAATTCGGATCAGAAGAAGCTTGCTGGGGAATTTATACGGTACTTATTCTCGGAAGAAGTGCAGGGAACGCCGTTAGACGACGGGCTTCCGGTGATGGTCTCGGAGCTGGAAAAAAAGAAAGCGGAAGTAGACAGTGATTATGCCCGAGAGTTTAACGCGACGTCAAGTTGGCAGTTTGAAGAGGAAGAAACGATATTGATTAACGCCGGTTATCCGCTGGCAGAAGAAGTAGAGGAATTGATTTCCATGTGCAAGGGTTTAAAGAATCCGGCAATGCAGGACGCAGCGCTTTGGAATATTTATCAGACACAGGCGGATGCCTGCATGGAGGGAAGAATTGATGCGGAGACGGCGGCAAAGAATGTTGCGCAGAAGCTGGACACCTATCTGTCAGAGTAGGAAAGCGGAGAGAGAACAGCGGACAGGGAGAAGGAAAAGAGAGCGCAGGACCGCGTATTTCTTCCTGCTGCCAAGCCTTCTTGGAACTTGCTGGTTTGTGCTGGTTCCGTTTCTGGATGTGGCGCGCAGGTCTTTTCTTACGGCTGCGGGGACAGGTTTCGTAGGATTTGACAATTACCGGCTGGTATTCTCCAACGAAGCGTTTCGGCTGGCGGCGGGAAATACGGCGAAGTTCCTGGCCGTGTGCCTTCCGGCGTTGATGTGCCTTTCCCTGCTTCTGGCCGTGCTGGTCGGGAAGCTTAAGATTGTCTGTAAGTGGTTCAAGACGGGTTTTCTCCTTCCCATGGCGGTTCCAGCCGTGTCGGTTTCCGTATTTTTTCAGATGGTATTTGACAGACAGGGGTGGCTGAATGAGCTGCTGGAACTGTTTGGAGGCCGCGGAAGGGACTGGTTGCTGGAAGATACTGCATTCTGGGTTCTGATTGCCTGCTATATCTGGAAAAACCTCGGCTATGACATAATTCTGTGGCTGGCCGGCTTAGGAGGGATTCCAAAGGAGCAGTACGAGGCGGCAAAGGTACAGGGAGCAGGGGATTGGCAGTGTTTCTGGCATATTACCCTGCCCCAGCTTAAGGAGACTGCGTTTGTGACGGGGGTGCTGTCTTTTGTAAATGCCTTTCGGGTATTTCGGGAGGCCTATTTACTGGCGGGGGATTACCCCCATGAAAGCATCTATATGCTGCAGCATTTGTTCAATAACTGGTTCGCGAGCCTGGATATTCAGAAAATGACGGCGGCGGCAGTTCTGCTGGTGCTTGCGGCGGCGGTGGCATTGGGCGCAAAGGAATGGAGGGACGGATACAGAAAAGAGATGGAGGAACGAAGGATATGACCCGGCAAGATCAAAGGAGATCTAAGATGCGCAGACGCGATTTCGGCGCGGCGCGGGGACAGCGATATGCCAGGAAAGGCCGTCCGACATGGATTGCGGGATTGATATGCGGGGGATTTGTCCTGCTGATGCTGCTTCCCCTGGCGATGATATTGTCCGGTTCTTTGATGGGCAGGCAGGAGTTTTTGGAGACTTGCGGGAGAGTTCTGGCGGATTACGATGGAAAGACCGGCTTCCGCCTGTTCCCCTTATATCCTACCTTGAGAGCCTATGTAAAGCTGCTGCTTGACTCGCCGGAATATTTTACGGCATTTTGGAATTCTGTAATCCAGGCGGCGGGGGTTCTTGCCGGACAGCTTGTCATTGCGCTGCCCGGAGCCTGGGCTTTTGCCAGATATCGGTTTCCTGGAAAGAAACTGCTTTGGACGCTGTATATCCTGCTGATGATTTTGCCTTTTCAGGTAACGATGGTTTCCGGGTATTTGGTTTTAAACGGCATGCATCTGATGGATACCAGGGCGGCGGTGATCTTTACCGGAATCTTTTCAACGCTTCCGGTGTTTATCCTGAGAAAATCTTTTGGCGGGCTTCCGGCAGAAGTAATAGAGGCTGCGCGGATAGACGGAGCGGGGGAACTTCGGATATTTTTGCATATAGGGATTCCGTTAGGAATGAGAGGAATCGGTTCGGTTTTGATCTTGGGATTTCTGGAGTATTGGAATGTGATCGAGCAGCCTATGACGTATTTAAAATCCAGGGCGTTGTGGCCGCTTTCGATGTATCTGCCTCAGATGGCAAAGGGGGATGCCGGCGCGGTTTTTGCCGCCTCGGCGGTGACGATGCTTCCGGCGGTACTTTTGTTTCTTGTGGGGCAGGAAAGCCTGGAGCAGGGAATTGCTTTGTCGGGGCTTACGGATTAGAAAAATAAGGGAGGGATCGCTAAGTGAAGCAGAAGGTATGGACGATACGGATTTTGGCGGTTTTTCTGGCGGTGATGGCGGCTGGGACGGTAGTTTCAAGGGCGGCGGATTCTGTGCTGGTGGCCAGGGTCAGCGTTAAGAAGCCGGAGCGCGGCAGGCTTACCTATTCCTGCGAGGGAGAGGGGTGCGTGGCTTTTGCGCGGGAGGAGCAGATATTCTTATGGCCGGATATGCAGGCAGAGCAGGTCGCGGAACCGGGAAGCAGGGTAAAAGCGGGAGAGTGCCTGGTGCAGTTCCGACAGGAATACTTGGAACAGTTAATCGAGAAAAAGGAGTTGGAACTTGCGCAGCTTGAATTGCAGGTCAGGCAGCAGCAGGTATCCGCAAGAGAGCCAATGAGGGTTCCGGCGTCTGCGGGAGCCTTTCTTGCGATGGAAGAAGCCGTGCGGGGGCTGGAGGGAGCCAGGCAGAAGGAAAGTGAAGCCCGGAATGCCTATGAGAGTTTTATCCAGACTCCGGTCTCCGAAGAGCCGGAAGACGTGCAGGAAAGCGGCCGGTGGGAGGCGAAAAAGCAGGAGCTAGAGACGGCTCTTCGGGAAGCACAGGCAGGCGTGGAAGAGGCCGAACAAACTTTAAACCAGGCTCAGAATGAAAAGGAGCTGGCGGATAAGGAGGACGCGGTTCAAGACGCAAATGCAGCAAACGCTGCGGAGGCGGCCGGGCTCGGAGCTGCGGCTTCCCAGGTGCAGGCAGAGGCGGCAAAGCTGGAGCTTAAACGGCTGTATTCCTACCGGGAGTCAGGAGGAAAAATCCTTGCCCAGTCTGACTGTACCGTACTGCAGGCCGGCTTGCAGCCGGGCGCGGTTACCACAGGTTCAGAAGTATTTGTCATAGGCTATGGGGGATTTCGTCTGAAAGGCATGATCAAGGAGGAGGACCGGAGTAACATAAAGCCGGGCGCGCAGGTGAAAGTAAGTTTGGAAACCGGAAAAGATTTGGAAACTTCCATTGAAACGCTGGAGACCGGAGTGACGAAGGAGGCGGGAAGCAGCGCGGGTTTAAGCGGCACGGAGGACGGGGAAGCTTCTGAGACCGGAACAGCCTGGTATGGTACGCTTCCGGAATACGCGCAGGTACAGGGATTGGAAAGCTTTACTTGGACTATGGAGATTTCTTCGGCAAAGGAATATGAACAAATCATTCCCCTTAGCGCTCTTCGGGAAAACGTGACGGGAGCATACTGTCTGGCGCTGTCGGAGGAGGAACAGATGCTTGGCTCCGTACAGGTTGCAAAGCGCGTCCCGGTTAGGGTTCTGGAAAAGGACAAAAAAAGCGCGGCCGTTGCTTCAACGTTAAGGGATACAGACAAAATCATTGTGTCTTCTGAAAAATACGTCGAGGAGGGGGATCGGATACGGATAAAAGAATGAAAAGAAAATGCCGGAAAGAAAGGCTGCTCATGCTGGCGCTATTCTTTGTATGGACGGCGCTCCAGCTTCGGATTTGGAACTTGATGACGGAACTGGCGGACTATGAGGATTTTCTGTCCTTATCTTACCCGGCGGGAGGAATCGCGGATACTGCATTTGGGAAATGGGAAAAATCAGAGGAAAGCAAGGCGGCGAAAACGGCGGCAGTGTGGAAGCCTTTAGGAGAACTTGCGGTTTTGGCAGAGTCTACCGGGCGTCAGGAGCCTTTGGCCTGTTATCAGATGAAAGGACAGCCGGAAGCCGTGTTTGGGAAAGGCTTGTCTTCGGGAAGGTATTTTACAGAAGGAGAACAAGACGTCTGTCTGCTGGACGCGGAGACGGTACAAAAGCTGTTCGGTTCCGAGGATGTGCTGGGGCTTGCGGTAAAGGTGGAGGGAAGGCGTTTTCATATAGCGGGGATATTGGATGAAAACGGGCCGGTCTGTGTTATTCCGGCGGAAGAAGGGGCGGTATTTGACGGGATTACGATCCGCAGAAAGGAGTCCGATCAGTCGGTAAAAATGGCGGTCAGTTATACGGAGGCTGTGCTTGGAGGGACAAACGGACAGGTGGTCGATGGGAAACTGTACTGGGTAACGGCAGGAACGCTGTATGCCGGAATGAGCGCCGGAATGGTTCTTGCGGTGGGAACGGCGGGAAGGGAGAGGCGAAAGAAAAAGGAAGGAGGCAGTTCTTTTCTAGAGAGGCGGATAGTTCCCGCTTGTCTGCTTGCTGGGACGCTCATGTTGCTTGCGGGTATATGGGTTGTAAATCCAGGAAGCGATTATCTGCCGCCTTACTGGTCGGATTTTGAATTTTTCGAGAAGCTTCTGGAAGAAAAGACAGGGCAGATTCGGCAGTTTCTGGCACATCAGGAATTTGCCTCATGGCAAAGGCTGGCGCGTATCTGGAGAGAGGCAATGGCGTTAGAGATTGGGAATTTGGCAGTGGCGGCGGCTTATTTCTGGGGATGTAAGTACCTTTCGCGAACCCGAAAACGGAGCAAACGTGAAGTAACTGTTGCTGAAAGAAAGGGGAAAGCTTATACTTTATCTATAAGATCTGCGGAGAAGAGAACAAAAAAGAATACGCAGAGGATTCGATAAGGAGAAGCTATGAAAAGAAGAGTTATTTTTTGGGGCGTACTGCTGCTGGCGCTGTCCGGGATATTCGGATGTGCCGGCGGGGAGAAGAAAGAAGAGCAAGCGGCAAAAGAGCCGGAACAGTCCGACGAGCGGGAAATGGAGGAGAAGGAGCCTCTTAAGGCGGAAAAACCGTCAGAAGACCTTGCGGCGCCGTCGAATGCCGGGACGCTGCATGTGGATGGGACGAGGCTTTGCGGCAGCAACGGCAATCCGGTACAGCTAAAGGGGATCAGTACCCATGGCCTTGCCTGGTTTCCGGGCTATGTCAACGAAGAGTGCTTCGGAGAGCTTCGCAGAGAGTGGAAAGCAAACGTAATCCGCCTTGCTATGTACACGGCGGAATCCGGGGGTTACTGCACGGATGGGGATAAGGAGGCGTTAAAGAAACTGGTTCGGGACGGCGTGGCGTATGCGAAGAGTCAGGATATGTACGTCATCATTGACTGGCATATTCTGTCGGATGGAGATCCCAATCTATATCTTTCAGAAGCGAAGGAATTTTTTGCCGAAATGTCCGGGGAGTACGCGGCTGCGGATCATGTACTCTACGAGATCTGTAATGAGCCAAACGGAAAAACTGGGTGGAGCGAGATCAAATCCTATGCGGAGGAAGTGATAAGCGTCATTCGCTCCCATGACGAGGACGGAGTAGTCCTTGTGGGAACGCCCAATTGGTCCCAGTTCGTGGATGAAGCGGCTGCGGATCCGATTACCGAATATGATAACCTGATGTATACCCTGCATTTTTATGCCGCCACCCACCAGGAGGATTTGAGGAGCAGAATGGCGGCGGCTTTGGACGGCGGCCTTCCGGTCTTTGTGTCGGAATATGGCATCTGCGACGCCAGCGGAAGCGGTGCTATTGATGAAGAACAGGCGGGAAAGTGGATGGAGCTTTTAAATGAGCGAAAGGTAAGCTGCGTGGCCTGGAATCTATCCAATAAGGAGGAGACGTCGGCGCTATTGTCGCCTTCTTGCGGCAAGACCAATGGATTTGAGGAAGGGGATCTGAGCGATTCCGGGAAATGGCTGTATCATATGCTGAGAGGGGAAGAAAATCAAAAGGATTCCGGCGAAAACAGCACAGCGGCAAACAACTGCCCTGACGACACGACAGAAGACGTTTTCACGGACGGGGACATGAGGATCCGGGCTTCGGTAAAGAATAGCTGGGAAGCGGAAGGAACGACGGTATACCAGTACGAGCTTGTGCTGGAAAATATATCCGGCGGGGACAAAACCGGGTGGGAGATTGCGATTCCGTTTCATAGCGGCATTACCCTGTCCGACGGATGGAACGGAGAGTATGATGCACAGGGAAGGATCCTCCGGATTCGGTCTAAGGATTATAACGGAAGCGTTGCGGCGGGAGGAACCGTGTCGGATATCGGGTTCATTGTAAGCGGAGGAGACGGTATCGCATTTTAGAAAGAATGTTTGGTGCGCGAAGCCTCATTAGCGAATCCCGTCCGGTTATTGCAAAGCCGCTACGTAAGTTTTATAATTTTCTGCTGCTTTTCATTGGTGAAGGCTGTGTGAAACCTATCGGTTGCAACAGATTCGTATAAATCGGCGGCATAGAGATCGGCTTCTAACATGTCCTTTCCTGGCTCTTCAAGAATAGCGGCCTTCGATAGTTTGGTAAGAACCGGGATCTGCGCCCGGTCTTTGATCAGCTTAAGAAAGGGCGTATCTTCTTCCCGGAAGCCCAGCAGACGGGCATAACATACATAACCGGAGGCCAGGCAGTTTTCCATGTTTTGTTTGGTAATCCCGAGCAGAATATGGAAAAGCGCCCGGCTGATGCGGCTGTAGGTCAGCTCTTTTGTTTTCAGAAGGCTGATAAATTGTTCCAGGTTCAGGAAATGATTTCGGCAGTTGACGATGCGGGCTGCAAGTTCGCGGCTCACATCGGCATAGGCTGTCAGGCTGTCTTTGGTTTCTTTCAGGAGCTTTGCTTTCAGCAGGAGGGAGAAATCATTGCTCTGTATAGGGAAACTTCTGTTTTTGGATTCCAAGAGAAGGTCATGGCAGTTTTCCGGAATCTGGGGCAGTATCTGGGGAAAATGCCCGATATTTGCCCGGATAGCGGAAGCGGAGCAGAAGGTGTCGCCGATTGCCGTATCGTGGTATCCGGCACCCTCCCGGCGGACGGTATATGCTTTGATGGAACTGTTTAATCGTTTCAGGGCTTTCAGATATTCAATGCCAAGAATGTTATTGGGCGCGGAAAGAACCGTTTCATAGCGTTTTAAAGCCCGCTGCCTTGCGGCAGGAAAGGATAAGCCGTCTTTCAGCCCTTGTCTTAAGGAAGTTTTGTATGCTTCCGGTTCTGTTTCTAAGATATCCGCGACCTCTTCTAAGATTCGGATATCCCCGCATTCACTCCCAAAACAGAGAACATCCACGCAGCCGAGCCGTTCAAGAAGTGAGACGGCGCCGAGAGCGAAATATTCTGCGCTTGCCGTAGCGTAATAAACCGGAAGCTCAAAAACTGCCGATACGCCCGAGCGCAGAGCGCAGGCCGTCCGCAGGCGCTTGGGCATAACGGCGGGAGCGCCGCGCTGGACAAAATTACCGCTGATAACAGCAATCACGGCGTCTGCTCCGGTCAGCTCTTTTGTTTTCTCTATGTGATAGAAATGTCCTTTGTGAAATGGGTTGTATTCTGCAACCAGTCCGGCTACTTTCATGAGAATCTCCTTGTATAATGATTTGAAATTGATTATACTATAAGAAATTCAATATCGCAAATGTCAGAAAGGAGGGGGACGAATGAAATTAAAAAATGAAATGGGTCAGGTAACCGCAGAAGAGTGGGGACAGGCTGTAGCGTCCAGTGAATTTGACTACGATTATGTAGAGGAACGGAAAGAGCTGACGATCGAACGTATCCAGAAGATGCTGGAGTTTCGGCAATTTAAAGAGCTGAAAGATGAACTTGAGAATAATATGTACCCCGTTGACCTTGCGGATATTCTCGAAGAAGTAGACGAAAAGCAGTTGGTTCTGATCTTCCGTCTTCTGGTGAAGGAAGAGGCTGCTGAGACTTTTGCATATATGAACAGCGATTTGAGGGAAGTGCTAATCAATGCGCTGACGGATTCCGAGTTAGAGGAAGTCATGGAAGAGATGTATCTGGATGATACGGTTGACGTATTAGAGGAGATGCCGGCCAATGTGGTGGACCGTCTTTTGCTGGCGACCGACGAGGAGAAACGCGTTCAGATTAATCAGCTTTTGCAGTATCCGGAAGACAGCGCCGGAAGCGTAATGAATGTGGATTATATTGCGCTGTCTATGGACATGACGGTCGAGGACGCTATTTTAAAGATCCGGCAGGTGGGACTGAACCGGGAGACGATCTATACCTGCTATGTGACGAAGAAGCGGAAGCTAATCGGCGCGGTGGATATCAAGGATTTGCTGACTACCGGCGAGTCCAGGATGGTGGAAGAGATCATGGATACCAACATGCTTTACGCCCGCACTACGGACGACCAGGAAGATGTGGCGAGAACGATTATGAAATACGGCCTGATCGCGCTGCCCATTGTGGACCGTGAGATGTGTATGGTTGGTATTGTAACCGTTGACGACGCGATGCTGGTACTGCAGGAAGAGGAAACGGAGGATATTAGCAGGATGGCCGGCGTCAACCCCAATGATGATTCTTATTTTGGGACAACGGTCATAGAGCATGTGAAAAGCAGGCTTCCATGGCTGCTTTTTCTGATGCTGTCTGCGACGGTGACCCAGATGATTATGAACAGCTACGAAGCGGCGCTTGCGCTGATGCCCCAGATTGCAGGCTTTGTGCCGATGCTGACCGGAACCGGCGGAAACTGCGGCTCCCAGAGTTCCACGCTGGTTATCCGGGGACTCGCGGTGGGCGAGATTGAATTTGGGGACTTGTTTAAGGTGATTTGGAAAGAAGTGCGGGTGGCGGTCTGTATCAGTTTGATTCTCGCAACGGTTAACGGCGTCCGGATTATGCTGATGGGGCAGGGGGACGTGCTGATGGCTTTTACCATAGGGGTTACGATGGCGTGTACGGTAGTGATTGCTAAGGTGGTGGGCTGTACCCTGCCGCTGGCGGCGAAGAAGGTAGGGTTGGATCCGGCGATTATGGCTACGCCTTTGATTTCTACGCTGGTGGATATCAGTACCATCAGCGTATATTTTGCGATTGTAAGTTATGTATTTACATTGGGCTGATATGATCGATGTTTTCTCATTGCAGTAACGCGAATGAAATAAATATCCATTGATATTTTTGGGAAGTTCATGATATATTAGAAATAAATACCAGATATATTCTGAAAAAAATAAGGGGAAGATGAAAGAGAGGAGAGGGGTATGAAACGGATTATTTCATGTCTGTTGGCGCTTGTTCTTATTTGTACTCCGTATGTTTCTTCGCAGGCTTCCGAACCGGAGCCGAACGCGGCGGAAAACACGCAGGGGAGCGGCGTGTCTGCGGACGAAGGGGTAAATTCGGATGAAGCGGGAACGGAGGGCGGCAGTTCTTCCGAACAGGAGGAGCCTGCCTCGGTGATCGAACCGGCGGCGGAAGAGGAAGAGGAAAAAGAGCTGCAGGCGGCCGTGCAGGATGCAGCACAGATAACCGACAGCGGACAAATTGATGTGTCAGTGCGTCAGGCGTTGATTTTAGATCGGGAAACGGTATTTACAGTTTCGCTTACAGGTCAGGCGGACAAAAGAATCGTTCTTGCAGAGGACGCAAAAGAGCCTGCTGCGAAAGGGACGGCAACATATGAGAATCTGCCTGCCGGAACCTATGTGCTGACCGTGTCTGCGCCCGGATTTGCAGGCTTCACCCAGGAGATCCAAGTAGATGGGTGGGCGTATGAAGTGTGTCTTACTACAGGATTTGTAGGAGGCTATTCTTACGGACAGGAACAGGTTCATCCTGGGGTTCTGCTGATGGGCGACGTAGACGGAAACGGTGTCATTGACGATGAGGACAAGACAAAACTGATTGACGATATTGAGGCCGGAAAGCAGCAGTCGCCGAATTCTGATCTGAACGGCGACGGAATGGTAGATATCGTAGATTTGGAATATTTTGTGAAAGGCTATCAGATCAATGAGGATATCAGTTCTTCCGTTGAAGTCAGTATACCGGCGGCAGTGGTTGGAATGCAGCCGGATAAGGATACTTTTGCGGAAGGCGATTTAAGCGCCCTGTTAAAAGAAGAGGGCAGCGTGATCTTATCTAGAAAAGACGGTAAAGAGATTTCCGAGAAGTCTCCGGTATTCGTCGAGTTTCAGTTTCCTGAAAAAGAGAGTTACGGAGCGGACGGAATCGTGATTGAGACCGGAGCAGACGACGGAATTACCGCTGCGGAGATTCAGATTGTTTATACAGAAGAAGGAACGGAGCATACCGCCGTAGTTCCATTGCGCAAAGGCGTGAATTTTCTGCTTGATACCAGCGCCGTGAATATAGAGCAGGATGCGGGTGGGGCAATCTGTATAAATCTCGGACCCCAGATCGCAGTGAAAAAAGTGTCGCTGAAAATTATGGGCATGGAGAAAAACAACGATCTTGCAGAGATATCCAAAGTAAAATTTGTAAACGGCATGGAAAATCGTATTTCCGAGCCGGATATGGATATTCCCCAGAATCTTGCGGCGGATTGTAAAAATAAGAGTTTTATCCTGACTTGGGATGCCTGCAAAAATGTGACGGGTTATGAGGTGATGATTGCGCATGAAGGAAATCAGGAAGTAAGGTCTGTGAGAGGAAACAGTCTTATCGTTTCTTCCTTCAATCAGGAAAAACTCGTGAACAATGATGACTATGAAGTGAAGGTTCAATCGGTGAACGGTTCCTGGAGAAGCGGATACAGCGAGCCGGTTACCGCTGTGCCGAAGACAGATAAGAAACCGGACGCGCCGGATAATCTAAAAGTTACAGGACAGTTTAAAGCAATCAGCGCTTCCTGGAAAAATATGGAGGATACAGATTCTTATAATTTGTATTACAGAGAGCTGGAGACTGCAGATTATAAGAAGATTGAAGGAATTACGACAACCGGCTATACCATATCCAATCTTAAGAACCATACGGAATATGAGGTTTATGTAACGGGAGTTAATGAACTTGGAGAAAGCGCTCCTTCCATTACCAGCGTCGCGGAGACGATGAATCCGGATCCTGCGGATATGCCAAAATATAAGCGGATTAATGCCGCTGGAGAAGGCGAAGTCAGCGAACATATTATCAGCGCCAAAGCGCCAAATGGAAGTATGGAGGAAAGCGGAAAGGATACGGAGGCGGGAACCGCGTGGGGAACGGTAGATAATAATCCGGTATCCTATCATTTTCATAATACCTGGGATTCCGGCGGTTACAATCCGCTTCATAAAGATGGAGGGCTTATCTACGAATTTGACAAGGCTTATGAGATGGAAGCATTTGCATTGCAGGAGGCGTCGGTTCAGAATGTGGGTTACGGGTATATCCAGGTGCGTTATTGGGATGAGGCCGGAGCGGAACATGAGCTGGGGAAGGTATCGATCCAGGCAAAAGCAGATTCACAGGGAAGAACATATTACCTTGTAAAGCTTCCTGAGATGTTCCGGGTTAAGAAGATTCAATTTGGTCTTGCCCGCGCGGTTGCAGTGGGAAACAATACGGTTTCAGAAGTTTACTTTTACCACTATGATTCGCTGGAAGATGATATCATGGCGCTTTATGCGGATTCGCTCCATTCCAAACTGAAAGATGAAGTAAACCAGGAGACGATTGACGGACTCCGGACGCGGTTAGAGACGAAGGATGAGGTGAGCGGAGAACTTCATCCGGATAAAGAGGCGTTAGAACGGGAACTTCAGACAGCGGAAGAGATTCTGAGAGCCGAACTGACGGAGCCGGTTCAGATTTACAGTAATATTACGACCAGCGACGCAGGCAGGGGATTCGGAGGCTTGAACGCGTGGCAGCCTTTGGGAATTTCCGCCGCAGCGGGAGAAGAGATTACGATTTATGTCGGCCATGGCAGCAAGAAAACGGGAGAAACCACGAATCTGCAGCTTGTAGCGACCCAGTATCATGCAGAGGCGGCTTCCATGGCTCAGACAATTCGGGTTCCGCTCAAAATAGGGAGAAATACCGTTACGATTCCGAAGTTGTCGTCTATGGAAGCAGAAGCGGGAGGCGCGCTTTATATCCAGTATACGGGAACCGCCGGAGCCGGAAATTATGCAGTACGCGTAAACGGAGGCGCGGAGGTGCCAAAACTGGATCTTTACCGGGTGACAGATCCGGTGGAGAGGGAAAGGAGAGCGGAGCGATACATAGAGGAACTCGACGCTTACATGGAGCAGATAGAAGAGCAGCATGAAAAGATCCACGGACAGTCCGAGAACAAATCGGTAAATAAGTATGGGTACGATGCGAAGAACTGTATTCTGGGAGCTTCGGATATTATGCTGGATTCCATGCTTTTGTCCCTGCCTGCGCAGCAGATCTGGGCGGGAACCGGAACCGGTAATGTGGAAGAACGCGCCGGAAGGCTTGTTCAGTCCATGGATGCGGTGGAAGACATGATGTACTTATTCTATCAGCATAAAGGACTAAATAACAGCGCGGAGGCTGAGCGGGACAGATTTCCGTTCCGTCATCTGAATATCCGGTATCAGAGAATGTTTGCGGGCGCATTTATGTACGCCTCCGGCAATCATATCGGGATTGACTGGAACGAAACGGCTGGGATGGCGGGAGGCGGCGTTCCGGTACAGTCCGATGCGAAGGGGAAATATTTAAGCGGGCAATATTTCGGTTGGGGAATCGCCCATGAGATCGGTCACTGTATCAATCAGGGAGCGTACGCAGTGGCAGAGATTACCAATAATTATTTCTCCGTACTTGCACAGGCAAAGGATACGAACGACAGCGTCAGGTTCCGGTACAGCGAGGTATACAAGAAGGTAACTTCCGGTACGAAAGGGCGCGCGTCCAATGTATTTACACAGCTTGGTATGTACTGGCAGCTTCATCTGGCTTACGATAACGGATATAATTATAAAACTTATGCAGATCATGAGGAACAGCTTGCCAATCTTTTCTTTGCGAGAGTTGACAGTTATGCAAGAAATCCGGCGGCCGCTCCCGCGCCCGGCGGAATCAGCCTCAGCCTGTCGGGAGATACGGACCAGGTATTGATGCGTTTGTCCTGCGCGGCCGCAGGGAAAAACCTGATGGAATTTTTCGGGCGCTGGGGTATGACGCCGGACGAGGCAACGAAAGCATACGCATCCCAGTTTGAACCGGAAACCAGGGCAATCTTCTATGTGAACGACGAATCCCGGGTATACCGGTTAGAACATGGAGGAAGTATGCTTGATACAGCCGGAACAGTGGAGGCAGTAGGCGATACCGCGTCGGCATCTGTAAATGAAACGTTGGCAAATCAGGTTGACTTTGTGCTGAATTCTAAAAATATCCCTGAGGAAGACGTGCTGGGATATGAGATTGTGCGCTGTACGATTTCAGGCGGAGAGACCGAAGAAGAGCTGGCAGGATTTGTAACGAAGGAAGAGACGGAAGCAGGCACTTTCAGCGATGTGGTAACTACCATGAATAACCGGGTAGTAACCTATAAAATCAGGGTGGTGGATCAGTACCTGAACCGTTCTGCACCGAAGTATTTGGAGCCTTTAAAAATTGAACATGCGGGATGTATTGAGAAAGCGGAGTGGTCGGTTACTTCCGAAGGCATGACAGCCACCAGTGAAGGAACAATAGGCGGGCAGGATGCGGATACTTCCTGCGGGCCGGAGGAAGCAAGACCGATTGAACAGGTGATTGACGGAAGCAGTCATACAACTTATACCGGCACGGTAGGCGACGGGGCGGAAATTGTTCTTGACTTTCATAAAGAGCTTACGGTTACGGGGCTCCAATATACGGTAATGGAAGGAACGCCGCTAAAAGATTATCGTATCTGGATTCGGAACGGAACCGGAGAATGGATCAAGGCGGCGGAAGGAACTTTCCGTGGTAACGATACGGAGATCATTTATTTCACGGAGAAAGGCGGAAAGAATATTGCCTGTTACAAGACGGCCGGCGTAAAACTTGAGATAGCAGGGCAGAAAGATACGGAAGTTTCTATTTCTGAGCTGGATGTGATTGGCGTGACCGGAGACAATATTGACTTTAGGCATGCCGGAGAAGGCGCCGCGGCAATTGGCCGCCTTTCAGCAGATTATGTGTATGGGGAGGATGCAGAGGATGTGATTCCTGCCGGATCAATCGTATTTACCGGCGCATATAAAGGAAATCCGGCGTATAACGTAGTGATGCTTTATGACCAGAACGGACACCAGGTAGGCGGCCGGGACGGCGAAGGCAACTTGAACGCATATCAGATCATTCTTGCAGAAGTGCCTGATACAGGAAATGTAAGAGATGTTTCAGACGGAACCTGGATATACTGGATCGAACCGGAGGATGTGGTTAACCTACAGGCAATTGAAAAGGTTCGGGCAGAGCTTTACCGGGTGGATAACGCGCAGACCAACGAGGGGCAGAGAATGGTCAGCGATTCCCTGTTTGAGAAGATGCCGGAGGAACTGCCTGAGATTCAGATAAGCGGCGGTAAAGCGGTAAGGTAGAGCTGACAGTTCAGCCTAAGGGCAGACTGTTACTGATAAAGGAGCGGAAAATGAGAAGATATTTGACAGGTTTGATGGCAGCAGTATTCGCATTTATTCTGGCGCTGCCGCTTCCGGTACGGGCCGGCGAACAAGAAACCGTGTATCTGGAAGCGGAAGAAGACAGTGTAAAAGTCAGGCTTGCCCTTCCGGGCGCGGATGGGTCGATGCTTTCATCCTTGAAGCTTACTTTGAACGTGGCTTCGGATTCCGGAGAGGTTTCGGATGCATCGTTTGAGTTTGACGCGGCGCTTTCCGGAAAGACAAAAGTCCGGGAGGCCAGATACCGGGCGGAAGATGGAACCCTTAATGTATACATAGCGGGAAGAGAAGCTCTTTTTGCAAAAGGGGAAGAGACCATTACTCTTGGAAAGGTACGCGCGTCTTGCGGAGCGTTTACGGTGGAAGTAAAGGAAGACGCCTTGACGGTAGCGGAAGGTTCGGTTGGGAGAACGGTAAAGTTTGAGAAACTTCCGCAGCCGGCGCTGGCAGGCGGCGCTTCTTTACCTGGAGATGGCGGCGGGGAGGCAACTCATCCCTCCGACCCGGGAACCGACGGGACAATCGTTCTTCCCAAAGAAGAAGAGCAGCTTCAGCAGTCAGTGAATGAAGCGAAAAAATATCCGAAGAAGGGATATACGGCGAAGAGCTATGCCGCTTTGGAAGAGGCAAGAAAAAATGCAGAGGGGGTTCTTGGTAATCCGAATGCAACAAAAGAAGAGAAGGACGAAGCCCTGCAGTCTCTCCAGAACGCAGTAGGGGCGCTGGAAGAGAATTCCCTTACCAGCGCGGAGGAGAAGAACGGACAGTATGAAAGCAGGCAGGGGGAAGGAGACGTAAAAGGCTCGGCGCCGATCGTACTCTACGTTATGATTGGATTGTTTGTGCTGGTAATCGCAGGAATTACGATTTACGGCGTGAGATATAAAAAGAGAGTAAACATATATATGGAATAGTCTTACAAAATAAAAGCCTGCTCTTTCGGCGAATATCGGAAGAGCAGGCTTGAATAATTTCTATATTCTTTATTCTTATTTGTATATAATTTCCTGAAGATACATTCCCTTTGGATCACAGGGGGCGCTGGGGGCGGCTTCCCCTTCCAAGATGGCGTTGATGATTCTTGGAGACCGGTTGCCGATTCCGATATCCAGCAATGTGCCGGTAATGAGACGCTGCATATTATGCAGAAAATCGTTGGCTACCAGGGTGATCTGCATCTCTTCCATGTCTTCATAAATCTCTACCTTGAAGAGATCTTTGATGGTAGATTTGCCCTGCTTTACAGAGGAAAAATTCCGGAAGTCATGCCGCCCGGTCAGCAATTTCGCAGCTTGTTCCATCAGGGGTTTATCCGGCCGGCGAAAGCTGTGGAAGGCATATTTGCGGTCAAACACACTGGGGACAGAATTGATGGACACACGGTATACGTAGATTTTTGCCTTGGTATTTAGCTGGGAGTGGAACCGTTCGGGAACTTCCTTCGCTTCTGTAATAGCAATGTCCATAGGAAGGTAACGGTTTAAGTAACGCTGGATTTCAGACACGTCCATATCGCTGTCTGTTTTAAAATTTGCAATCTGTCCATAGGCATGGATACCGGCTTCTGTGCGCATACCGCAGTACAATTCCGGCTCTTCATCCGTCATTTTCCGAAGAACATCGAGAATCTTATTGGATATGGTGTTGGTGGATTCGTCCTTGCCGAGACGGGACCAGCCCTGGTAGCGGCTTCCGTCATATTCTATCGTTAACTTAATATTTCTCATATGGATACGCTCCTTTATTCTTATGGTTTACTGGCGGCGGCTTTGCCCGGAGAACTGTCATACAGGCGGAAAAGCGGTCCGCGAACGGATTTCTTGATACCGGATAAAATGATCAAAGCGGCGCGTTGATGTATGTATCTTCATTTGATATAATAACAATATGTTTTGTCCGTATATCGTATCATTGGGATTCAAGTATGTCAATACGAATGTCTCTAAAACGCCCTGGGACGGGGCTTGAAAAGTTACAGTTTACAGGTCATTTGGTAAACAGTAACCTTGAAAACGAAGAATGAATAAGGAGATGGGGATATGAATAAGAATAAAGTGACGGAATTGGTACAGAGCAGGCTTTTTGAACTTCAAGATACAGAATACCGGGATTTTCATGCCAGGCTGATGCCGACGGTGGAGAAGGAAAAGATAATCGGGGTACGCACTCCGATTCTGCGGAAATTCGCAAAAGAATTTGCCAGGACGGAGGATGCCGTAGGGTTTATGAAAGCGCTTCCCCACGAATACTATGAGGAAGATAACCTGCATGGATTTCTGATAGAAAGCATCAAGGACTATGAAGCGTGTGTCCGCGCGCTGGATATTTTCCTTCCTTATGTGGATAATTGGGCTACCTGCGATATGATGGCGCCGAAGATTTTTAAGAAGCATTTATCCGAGTTTGAGAGCAAGGTGGAGGATTGGATGGCCTCCGGACATACGTATACCATTCGGTATGGTATCGGGATGCTGATGCGGTTCTATCTGGACGATGAGTTTAAGGAAGAATATTTAAGCCGAGTGGCGGACGTTAAGTCGGAGGAATACTATGTTAATATGATGAAGGCATGGTACTTTGCTACCGCGCTGGCAAAACAGTATGATGCGGCGATTGTCTTTATCGAGGAGGGGCGTCTTGAAAAGTGGACGCACAATAAGGCGATTCAAAAGGCAGTGGAAAGTAACCGGATTACGAAAGAGCAGAAGGAGTATCTTAAGAGGTTTAAGATAAAATAAAGAGACGGGGGAGCCGAATATGGGGTTGATCGATATGCATTGTGACACGCTGTGGAAATTGCTGCGCTGGGAAAAGGAAAGAAAAAGAAGAGGCGAGGCAGACGGCGGGGACGGTTTTTCGGAAAGCTTTCCGGAAAAAGATTTGATGTCCCGTGAGTTCTGCGCTAACGTTCCGGCCTTTCGCATCCCCGGAATGTTGACGCAGAACTCACGG
>CAJURK010000017.1 GCA_910588745.1 uncultured Dorea sp.
AAATTCCGAAAAAGGAGATCCGCTACCGGTTTTTATTCCGTATACCGGGCGCCGACGGCCAAACAACGGATATGGTAGAAGAACAAATTACCGCCATCGGAAGGAGTTTTCACATCCCCGAATCGGACACGCATATCAACACGGATTATCTCCTGGCAAATTTGAAGGATCCAAGCTTCTTTCTGGCAACTGCAGTCATTATGCTGATTGTTACGGCGGCAGGAATGATTACCATCTACAGTATTTATTACGTATCCATGGCGCAGCAGGTACAGGAATTCGGCAGACTGAAAGCCATCGGCGCCTCCAAACGCCAGATACGTCAAATTCTGCTGCAGGAAGGCCTATGTACCGCCTGTCTGGCTGTGCCTTTGGGGCTGCTCCTATCTACGCTTCTGGTTCGTCCGATCCTGAATATTTTTATTGAGGTAACGGCCAAGACCAGGGATCCTTCCGCCTTGCAGATTTATCAGGATATCATAGACAGCCGCGCAGTGGAACTTTACAGATTGGAACTTTATCTTTTTGCGGCAGCCGCGGCATTTTTCACAGTATATCTGTCATTGCTTGTTCCCATGCGCAAAGCGCAGAATATTTCACCGGTGGAAGCCATGCGTTATCAGGGTTCCTCTATAAGTTTGGCTTCCAGAAAGGGATATACGGAGCTTACTGTCGGCCGGCTTGCCAAAACGTATTTAATGGAATATAAAAAAAGAAGCGTCCTCACCATACTATCCATGAGCGTCACCGGAATACTGGTCATTACAATTTCTACCATACTTTCCTGCGCCGTACCGGAACGAAGCGCGGATATGGAGTTCTACGGCCGCTATCAATTAAAGCTTAATGAGGAAAGCGGGAACAAAGAACATCCCGAGCGGGAATGGAACTCCCTAATCGCGGATAATCCCCTGTCCGAAGAGTTGAAATATGAGATAGAACATCTAAGCGGCGTGGAAAAAGTTGTTGATTTTAGCTGGCTAAAGATACGGACAGATTTAGAAAATGGAGACGATATAGGAATAAACGGCCTGCTTGGTCTTCCGAAAAGCTGTTTCCCAGAATTGAAACAGGGAATTACACAAGGCGACGCCAGTTGGGAAGATCTTTTAAGCGGCGATAAAATCATATTAAGCGAAACCGCGCTGAAATGGCTGCCTGGATTAAGCGTGGGAGATACCGTGCAGATTAAGACTTCTAACGGCAGTCAGACCGTTACTAGAAATCTGGAAATCATAGCAATCGGAAGTTATCCTTTCGGACTGACCGGACATGATTACCTGCTGATGTCAAAGGACGCCGCAGAGCAAATATTTCCTGAAAACTGCGCCGGATATTTTCATATCTTTGCAGACAAAAAATACGACCAAACTCTGGAGAACAGCTTAAAAAGCCTGATCGAAAATCCGGATCTCCTGATACTGGATACATGGAAAAATTCCTATGACCGTTGGAAGTCCACTATGGCGGTCGTGCGCGGCGTGTCTATTGCGTTCCTGGCCATCCTTGGCATCATCTGTATCATGAACCTGATTAATACGATGCTCAACAATATCCATATCCGCAAAAAAGAGTTTGGCATCATACAGGCAATCGGAATGACGGGACGCCAGCTATCGAAAATGCTTCAAATAGAAGGGCTGTTCTATACCTTTGGCACGCTTTTCATTTCGGTCGGACTGGGAAGCATTCTAGGTTACGGAGTATTCTTGTGGGCCAAAAGCCGCGGTATATTTAATATAACGGTGTATTACTATCCCGCAGGCGCAGTTGCCGCCGTAACAGCGGTACTAATTTTTGTGCAGCTCATCCTAACGGCTCTGTTGGGACGTTCGGTGAAAAAAGAGTCGCTTATTGAGCGGATACGATGTCTTTGAGCCAATGTTCACAGCGGCAGCAATATTTGAAAATTGCTGCCGCAGGGGTAGTTGTTTTTTACCAGGACGCTTCCTTTTTGTTCTTCCAGAATCTGCCTTGCAAGATAAAGACCTACCCCTGCGCCTTCTGTTTTTTCGGCCTGGACTCCGCGGTAAAAGCGTTGGTAAATTTTATGCTTTTCTTTTTCCAAGATTCCAGGGCCTTCGTCCATGACCTCTATAAGGATATGATTTGTAAGTTTTTGGACTTGTATGATGATCCTGGTTTTTTCCGGAGCATATTTAACCGCATTATCCAAAATATTTGCAATCGCTTCTGCTGTCCAGCGGGCGTCGTGAAGGATGGAGATCTCTTCTGGCAGCTCTGCTTGGACAGTCATGGATTTTGCCGCCGCCTTAGGATAGATTACAGACACCGCATCGGAAATGGTATCGCACAGAGAGCCGATTTCCGGCTGAAGCTGAATCATATGCTTTTCTAAACGCGACAGCTTTATCATTTCGTCCAAGAGCTGCTGCAGTGTTTTGATTTCTCTTTCCTCCTGCTGAATAAATTCGTTCCTTTCTTCCTCGGCTAGGTCTTCTCTGGCCGCTAGTTCATGACTCATACGCAGGGAAGCTAAGGGAGTCTTAAGCTGGTGGGATATATTGGTAATGAGAGCTTTTGTTGCCTCTTCTTCCTCCTCGTGCCTGTACCTCTTATCCTGCAGGTATCCGCCAAGCTCCAGAAGCGCTTCCTCGATTTGCAGCCAAAGTTCTGCTTCCTTTGCATTTGCGGCCTCTGCTGCGCGTTCCGGTATCCTGAACTCATTGCATTCTGTCTCCAGTACTGTATCGTTACCTCTGCTGAATTCTTCTAAAATCCTTCCAAACTTTTCAAGTCTTTCGTAGTAAGATACGCCCTTTGTCCCTTTTCTGCCGGACAGCGTCCATAATATTACAAAAAAAGCGCCTGTACATAGGATGCAGATTCCGTATAAATTCCATATACGGCTCTCTTTGACGCACTTTACATAGGTATATCCGTATGTTTCTTCCAGGCGGCGCTGAACTTCGTCTGTTTTCGCTGATTGTTCCGAATGCTCCCGGCCGTCATTTACCGCTTCTTTTTCCATAATCCGGATCAGATCCTCCTCCATCTCCGGGTATAGACTTACAAGCTCAGATACCTTAAGCCGCATGCTGGTTTCCTGCCGGTTTGCATATACAAAAAACGCCGCCGATATACACAGCCATGCTGCACAAAAAAACAATATATATTTTCCTATTTCCTGTCTACTTTCTCCGTCCATAAATATCCCAGTCCTCTTACATTGCCAATGGCGTTTGTTCCCAATTTATGCTTCAGCCGGCTGATATTTACCGGCACCGTATTTTCATCCAGAAACTGTCCGTCGCCTTCCCAAATATGTTCGGTAATATTCTCCTTAGTCATAATGCGTCCCGCATGTTCCATTAGGTAAATCAAAAGCTGCAGCTCTCTTTTACTCAAGGAGACGCTCTGTCCATCCTTCCAAACGTTCATATCTTTTAAAGATACCATAATATCGCCGGAATACAGCCGCTCCGGCGCATGGCGGCCCATCCTTCTCATCAGCGCCGCCACCTTTGACACCAGTACCATCAGCGAAAATGGCTTTGTCAGGTAATCGTCTGCTCCTGCTTCATAACCATTTACCATATCGGCCTCAGTATCCATCGCTGTAAGGTAAATCAGGTAACCGTTGGTTGTCTTCCGCATCCCGGCGCCGAACTCCAGCCCGCTCCCATCCGGAAGCATAATATCACAGATGGTCAGATCATACCGTTTCTTTTTTATCAATTCGTTTGCTTCCTTGATACAGCTTGCTGAATCTACGGAATACCCTTCTTTTACCAAAGTCAGGGTTATTCCTCTGTTTAATCCCGCGTCGTCTTCCACAACCAAAATTTCAGCCATAATGCTCCTCCTGATTTTAAAACAACTGTACGTAAAGTACCTGTGGTTCCCTCTTACTCGAATCCTCTGGATTGTCCGACTTACCTTCCCGCCTTCATCTTAGACAGAATGAAACGAAGGCATGGATATTGTCTCATTGCGAGATAACAGCCCACGCCTCTCATTATATCTAATATTGCGCCAAAGCGATCGCCCCATTCACCGAGCCTTCTTCTTCGGCACGAAACATGTCGAAATATCTGCCTTCTCCAAAATAAGGAGTTTCCGCTTTTTCTCGATTCCTCCTGCATATCCCGTCAGGCTTCCGTTTGTTCCCACAACTCGATGGCAGGGGATCATAAGAGATATGGCGTTGTGTCCTACGGCGCCGCCTACTGCCTGCGCCGACATGTTCTCAAGCCCCATCTGCGCCGCGGCTTTCTGCGCAATTTCACCGTATGTCGTCGTCTGTCCATAGGGAATGGTAAGCAGGATCTTCCACACCACTTTCCGAAAAGCAGTCGTCTCCATAGACAGCGGCGGAGTAAAATCCGGCTCCTTTCCTCCAAAATAAAGGTCGAGCCAACGCCTTGCTTCTTCCAAAACCGGTACATGCTTCTCCTCGTAATGCTCCGGCAGCGTTAAGCCAAAATACTTCTGTCCGTCGAACCACAGCCCGGTTATTTCTTTCCCATTGCTCGCAATGGTAACGCCGCCTAAGGGCGAATCGTAATGATAGGTATAGGTCATAAGGATTCCTCCAGATTTTTGTGAACGAAACTCATCTGTCCATAAGCATCAGAAGAAACTTAAACGCCTGAACTTACCGTTAATCCCAGCTCCTCAAGCTGTTCTTCTGCTACTGTGGTAGGCGCTTCTGTCATCAAATCCGAAGCATCCTTTACTTTCGGGAACGCCATCACATCCCGGATGCTCTCTTCTTTCGCCATCAGCATCAACAGACGGTCAAGGCCGTAGGCCAGCCCTGCGTGTGGCGGCACTCCGTACTTGAAAGCAGTCAGCAGGAATCCAAATTGCTCGCTTGCCTGCTCCTCGGTAAAGCCCAGCACCTCAAACATCTTGCTCTGAATCTCCGGATTAAAGATACGAACGCTTCCGCCTCCGATTTCATTGCCGTTTAACACAATATCGTAGGCCTTCGCCCGCACCCGTCCCGGGTCGCTGTCAATATACTGCAGGTCTTCTTCCATAGGCATCGTAAACGGATGGTGCATAGCCGTATAACGGTTCTGTTCGTCGTTCCACTCTAAAAGCGGGAACTCGGTTACCCACAGGAATCTGTATTCATTCTTATCCAAAAGCTCCATCTGGGAAGCCAGTTCCAAACGAAGCGCGCCAAGTACCGCCCAGACTACCTTATTCTGGTCAGCCGCAAAGAGAAGCAGATCGCCGTTCTCGCCGCCCATGGCGCCAATTAACGCTTTCATCTCATCCTCAGTCATAAATTTTGCAAACGAAGATTTGACTGCTCCGTCTTCCTGGATTGCAATATAGGCCAGTCCCTTTGCACCGTAATCCTTTGCAAAAGATACCAGCTTATCAATTTTCTTGCGTGGCATGCCTCCTTGTCCCTTAGCGTTGATGCCCCGGACAGAACCGCCGTTCTCAATAGCCCCTTTGAACACTGCAAATTCACAACTATTTACCGTCTCCGTCACGTCGGTAAGCTCCATGCCGAAGCGGATATCCGGTTTATCGGAGCCGTACCGATCCATAGCCTCCCGCCAGGTCATTCTCGGAACCGGAAGGGTCACCTCCACGCCTAAAACCTCCCGAAACAGCTTCGCAAGCAGACGTTCATTTACATCTATCACATCATCCACGTCTACAAAAGACAGTTCCATGTCAATCTGGGTAAACTCCGGCTGACGGTCCGCGCGCAGATCTTCGTCCCGGAAGCACTTTGCAAGCTGGAAATACCGGTCGCACCCGGAACACATCAGGAGCTGTTTAAAGAGCTGGGGCGACTGGGGCAGGGCGTAGAATTTTCCCTGATGGATCCGGCTTGGCACCAGATAATCTCTTGCGCCCTCCGGAGTGCTTCCAATCAGCACCGGAGTCTCAATCTCCAAAAATCCTTCCTCCGCCAGAAACTGGCGCGTCAAAGTAGCCACCTGGCTCCTCATCAGAAGATTGCGCTGCATATCCGGCCTGCGCAGATCCAGATACCGGTATTTTAAGCGGATCTCTTCCTTTGTCTTCGAATGCTCTTCGATCGGGAAGGGCGGCGTCTCAGACTCGGACAGAATCCGAAGCTGTGAAGGAATCATCTCAATCTCCCCTGTCGCAATGTTCGTATTTACCGCGCCGGAACGTCTCTCTACGGTTCCTACTACCGCAACTACGAACTCCGCCCGAAGCTTTGAAGCCTTTTCAAGCAGTCCTGCGTCAGCCTTTCCCTCCTCAAAAACCACCTGGATAATTCCGGAACGGTCCCTGACGTCCACAAATACCAGTCCGCCTTTGTTCCGCATCTTCTGCACCCATCCCATAACGGTCGCTGTCTCGCCCACATTGGCGGTGGACAGCTCTGCGCATCTATGCGTCCTTTTCAATCCCTGCATTGACTCTGCCATAATTCTTCCATCTCCTATATCCTAATTTGCTTAATCTATCTTGTTTCTCTGCACAGCAAACTTACGTCCAGTCTCCTGTTCTATCCGGTTCTCCTGATAACCGGATTCCTCTTTTGCCTGTCTCTTTCGATTCCGGACTTTTTGCCCGTTGACCGGCTACAGTTTATCATAGGAATCTGCATAGCACTCGACAATCTCCGTATACCCTTCCGCCGCAAGCTGCTCTTTCTGGAACTTCTTATTCTTTTTCATATGCACGGTCAGAACATTTTTTCCAAGATCCCGGTCAGCCTTCGCCAGCGCCAGGACATGGAGCATGCCTTCCTTCGGCAGCTTCTTCTCCAATAGGTAAGCCTTTTTCTCACGGTTTCCCGGCGTCTGATATCCTTGTTCCAGAAGCAGCATAACGATCCGCTCAAATCCGATGGAAAAGCCGCAGGCCGGAGTATCCTGTCCGGTGAACTTCCCGATCATCTTGTCATACCTTCCGCCTCCGGCTACGGAACCGCCAAAGTCGTCCATACTGACCTCAAAGATCGTGCCTGTATAATAAGACTGGCCTCTTACCAGAGTAGGGTCGAACCGCATATTAAATTCGCATTCCTTCGCCGCCTCTACGCTGGATATAATCAGCTCCATCCCTTCGGCAGTCTCGCTTTTCAGGCAGTCTCCCAGCTTCTCTTTTAAGAAACGGATGCCGTCCACATCCGGGCTGACTTCTGTAAACAACCCGAGATACTGCTCCACGCCCTCTTTCCCATAACCCAACTCGCAAAGTTCCTTCGCTACGCCTTCCGCTCCAATCTTATCCATCTTATCTAAAATGATGAACACTTCGTCATAATCTTCTTCCCGAAACTTGCAGTAAGCCGCCATTGCCTTTAAAATGTTGCGGTCATTTATATTTACGGTAAAATTCCGAAAATTCAGCTTGCCCAGCATTGCCGTGGTAGCAAGGATCAGCTCGATCTCCGCCAGATTCGACCCCTCCCCTAGAATATCAATATCACACTGCATAAATTGACGGAATCTACCCCTCTGAGGACGGTCCGCGCGCCATACGCTGCCGATTTGCAGCGCCTTAAAGGGAGAAGGCAGCTCGTTGGCATGATTGGCATAATATCTCGCAAGCGGAACCGTTAGATCATAGCGGAGTCCGCCGTCTACCAGGTCGTTCTCCTCCTTCGCGCTCTCGATCTTTAACTTCTCTCCCCGCTTTAATATCTTAAAAATCAGCTTCTCATTATCGCCGCCCTGTTTGCTGCATAAATTCTCGATATGTTCCACGCAGGGCGTCTCCATGGAGGTAAATCCGTAGGTCTTATAGGTTTCCTTAATCAGTTGGATCACGTAATCGCGGATTTCCATCTCATTCGGAAGCATGTCTTTCATTCCGGTAACTGGTTTCTTCTTCAACGCCATAACCTTTCTCCTTTTCGTTCTATCATCTCATCAATCCTGGAAATATACTCTCGGATACTTTTTACATTTTCAATGCGTTTTAAAGCGGTCATTTTGCCGTTTCTTCCGCAAGAAGCAGTCACTGACAGAGGAAGCACAAGCTTAGTTGTAGCCCCTGCGCCCGCCGCTACAATCGATTGCTTCTCCTCCATAATAAGTATATTGTATATTCCGGCTTTGTCAACCTTTGCATAGCCAACATTTTCAAAATTCCCCGCTATATTCTTCTGTCTGTATAAATAGTAAGGCTCTAACCCCATTCCTTCTGCCGCCGCTCTTGTATCTGCAATCATCCGGGACATTTCCTTCGCCATCTGCGCCGGGTTCTTCATCTGCTCCTCTAAATCCTTCACATATCCCAGGACGCTCTTCTCCTGCCCCATTCTTGCCGCCCGTTTAATTGCAAGGGAATGCACCGTTAAACTGTCCGGCGCAAGTTCCTTAATTTTCTTTAGCGTGTCTCTCATATCTTCGTTCGTCTCTCCGGGAAGTCCCGCAATCAAATCCATATTTATATTGTCAAATCCAAGGCTTCTTGCCATCTGGAAGGCGTTCGATACTTCTTCTACGCTGTGATGCCTGCCGATCCTGTCAAGAGTTCTCTGCTGCATCGTCTGCGGATTAATAGAGATCCGGGTAATCCTGTGGTCTTTCATAACCTGGAGCTTTTCCTGTGTAATACTGTCCGGCCTTCCCGCCTCTACCGTATATTCCAGCAAATGGTCTCTGGAAAATGATTCATCAATGCAGGCCAGCAGACGCTCTAGCTGCTCCGCCTCCAGCGTTGTAGGCGTCCCCCCTCCGATATAAATAGTGTTCAGTTTCCTGCCGCCTGAAATGCTTCCTATATGCTGCAGTTCCTTACACAGCGCATTCAAATACGTATTTACCACATTTTTCCACACGGCAATGGAACCGGAACTAAAAGAACAATAACTGCACACCGTAGGACAGAATGGAATCCCCACATACAGGCTATACCCCTGATCCGTATCCAGTCTTCTTAAAATCTTACTCTCCCTAACGGCTATATCATAGGCAAGCCCCGCCTTATCTTCCGAAACATAAAATTCCCCCTGAAACCAGGAAATGAAAGCCTCCCGGCTCATTCCCTCTTCTACTTTCTGCATAGCAAGCTTTGTGGGGCGTACGCCGGTTAAGATTCCCCATGCAAGTCCATGGCTCCTCTCTTCTGCCAGCGCCTCGTATACTTCTCGGTCTAACAGATACTTCCGCATCTTCGGATCTCCGGCGTCGGATGCATCAAAGGATTTTTCCCATTGACCGCCAATGGTAATCCGCGCATCCCATGTCATCTTTCCGCCAATTCTCTGCTCCACTTTCTCCGACGGGTAAAATGCTTTGACAAGATGATAGATATTATACAGATACCCCTCGTCTCGAACTTCAATCCTAATCATATTATCCTTCTGTACCTTTCTCACACAGCAGGCGTCTGAAGGACTGATTTACCATCTCCTCCGACGCCCGTATGTTACGCTTTTATTCTGTTTTTCGTGCCGCCTGCCGCATAGGCGCTATATATTTCTAACGAATTTCCTATAAAAAGGGGTTAAAACCCTTCTCTTCCTTGATCGTCGTTGTTCCCATATGCCCCGGATACACCTGGGTATCCCCAGGCAAAATAAGCAGCTTTTCCTGAATGGACCGGATAAGCTGTGAAGCGCTTCCGCCGGGAAAATCCGTTCTTCCGATTGACATCTGAAACAAAGTGTCTCCGCTGAACAAAACACCCTCTGATTCTACATAATAACAGACTCCTCCAGGCGTATGTCCCGGCGTATGGAACACTAAAAATTCAAAACCTGCCAGAGAAAGCGCCTGTCCGTCCCTTACCGCCTCCCCATGAGGAAACGTATAATCCATGCCGCAGCCGCCGGATAGATTTAAAAACGCATCCTCTAACATTCCCACATCTTCCTGGTGGACGTAAACCGGCATCTGTCCATACCGTTCCAACACCGCGTCTATTCCCATAATGTGGTCAAAATGAGCATGGGTTAAAAGCACTGCCTGAATCCGGATTTCTTCCCTATCCACACATTCTATAAGATTCTCCGGCAGACTTGCCGGATCCACAATCACCGCTTCCTTCGTATCGTCGTTTACCGCAAGATAACAATTGGTTCCAAAAGGTCCTGCCAAAAATTTCTTTACCGTCATACCTGTCCTGCCTCCCGTCCTTTATCCGCCGGAAATACAATTCCCATCTGGCGTCTCGCCTCGTCCATCACCTGCATTTCCCAGATAGAATACTGATTATGCTCCTTCGCGCCCTCTCCGCTTTCCGCGGCGCGGATAAATGCTTCGATCTCGTAACACATATTATTGCCCGGGTCCATTTTCTCCACCTGGATTTCTTCCCAGCTCTTATCCCGGTACCGGATCCTAAGCCGGTTCGCATTATAGATTTCCTCGATCAGCATACAGCCGTTCTCGCCCTGAATCTGCGTGGGCAGAACAGAATCCGTAATTTTAGAATAAATCAGCTCTACCAGCATCTCCTGCTTTTCATACCATGCGACAATTGTTCCCATTCCGTCTACGCCGTTATGAAGCTTGATACCTGCCGCCGTTATCCCATCCGGCTTTCCGAACAGCTTTACCATAGGATGGACGCAGTACACTCCAATATCCATCAAACTTCCGTTGGATAGCTCCGGCTTAAACGCGTTCTCAATAACGCCGTTCTTAAACTTATCATACCTTCCGGAATACTGGCAGTACTGGATCGTCGCCCTCCTGATCTTTCCGATCTTGAAAAGATTCTCCTGAATAGCCGCAAACCCAGGATCAAACACCGACCGCATGGCTTCCATCACGATTACCTGATTCTTTTCTGCCGCGGCAAGCATCGCCCGAAGCTCCCTCTCATTAGAAGCAATTGACTTCTCGCAAAGTACGTGCTTGCCTGCGTTCAGCATCTGTATACTCTGCGCGGCATGGAGCGCATTGGGACTCGCAACATAGACTGCGTCCACATTCTCCGCCCCGGCCAGAGCTTCTAAAGAGTCGTAGCAGTCCGGAATCCGGTACTTATCCGCAAATTCCCTGCCCTTCTCCATCGTCCTGGAATATACGGCCTGCACATGAAGCTTTTCGCAATACTTCCCCGCGTTCATAAACCAATCTGATATATAATTTGTTCCGATAATTGCAAAATTCATACCTACTCCTATCCTGCCGTCCTCTCAATATCAATCATACCCTGAAGCTGCATGAGCCGCTCTACGACGCGCTCTAATTCCTCTCTTCTGTGTACGATAAACCCTGCCTCGATCGTTGCCGTACCCTGCTTGCTGGTACGCACATTCAGGGATTTTACATCTATCTTATTTTCGGTGAATACCTTTGACATCTCCATGAGGAGTCCCTGCCGGTCTTCCGCATACATCCGGATATCCGCTAAATATTGTCCGCCGGTCTTCTCCGCGACTTCGCTCTCCCATTCCGCGTCGATGAGCCGGGCGCGTTCCGTTTCGGTCAGATGAATCATATTCACGCAGTCTGTACGGTGAATAGAAAGTCCTCTTCCCCTGGTAACAAACCCGACGATCTCATCTCCCGGAACAGGATTGCAGCACCTGGAAAAACGCACCGCCACGTCGTCGATTCCCTTCACCACAATACCGCTCTTGGATTTCGCAATATGCACCTTATTCTTCGCCGCTTCTGCAACCTTCTCCAGCACTGCCTCATTGGTAAGTTCCTGCTTATGCTCCTTGCCGTACTCTTCCGCTAAACGGTTCACCACTTGGCCTTCCTTTAATCCGCCGTGACCCACGGCCGCCAGTACGGAATCCCAATCCCGGAAACCATATTTCTTCTGGACAATCTCCTGGTATTTTGGCTTCGTAAGCTTAGATACCTCCAGCGATTTTGATTTACAGTAAGCAGCAATCAGTTCTTTCCCCCGGATAATATTCTCTTCCTTAAATTCTTTCTTAAACCACTGGTTAATCTTAGACTTCGCCTGGGAACTTGCCACAATGTTCAGCCAGTCGCGGCTTGGTCCCTTTGAATTCTGTGAAGTAATGATCTCGATCCGGTCGCCGTTCTGAATCTTATAATCAATGGGAACCAGCTTGCCGTTGACCCTCGCGCCTATCATCTTATTGCCTACCGCACTGTGGATGGTATAGGCAAAATCGATGGGATTAGAACCGTTCGGCAGACGCTTAACCTCCCCGTTTGGCGTAAAACAGTACACATCCTCTGCAAATAGATCCAGATCCCCTTTCAACATGCTCAAGAACTCCCGGTTATCCGACATATCTCTCTGCCATTCCAGAATCTGTCTGAGCCAGTTCAGTTTCTCTTCTTCCTGCGCTTTTCCGCTCTTCTTTCCATCGCTGGATTCCTTGTATTTCCAATGAGCGGCAATCCCGTATTCCGCCGTCTTGTGCATCTCGTGGGTACGAATCTGAACCTCAAAGGGCTGCCCGACGGAACTCATCAGCGTAGTATGAAGAGACTGGTACATATTGGCCTTTGGCATGGCAATATAGTCTTTAAACCGTCCCGGAATAGGCGTATACATCTCATGAATCACGCCCAGGGCCGCATAGCAGTCCTTTACGGATTCTACAATAATCCGCACGGCGAACAAGTCATAGATCTGATCCACCGTCTTATCCTGATTCACCATCTTCTTATAGATACTAAAGAAATGCTTCACCCGGCCCTTGATATCCGCCTTAATGTGAGCCTTCCGGATATGCTCCGACACTTCCGCTACAATCTGCTGGACAAATTCCTCCCGCTCCATCTTTCTGGTGTTGATCTGATCTACCAGATCAAAAAACACTTCCGGGCTGTAATACTTCAGCGCTAAATCGTCTAACTCCGTCTTTATTCTGGAAATCCCGAGCCGCTGGGCAATGGGGGCATAGATATCCATCGTCTCCCTTGCCTTCTCTTTCTGCTTCTCCGGACGCATAAACTGCAGGGTTCTCATATTGTGCAGGCGGTCCGCAAGCTTGATGATAATCACCCGGATATCCTTCGCCATAGCAAGGAACATCTTTCTTAGATTCTCGGCCTGCGCCTCCAATTTATCCGCAGAATAAGACATCTGTCCCAGCTTGGTAACTCCGTCTACCAGAAGCGCAACCTCTTCCCCGAACTCCTTCTCAATCTCCTCCTCCGTCATAATGGTATCCTCCACAACATCATGAAGCATACCGGCAACAATTGTTTCTTTATCAAGCTCTAAATTCGCCAGAATAATGCCGACCCACAGCGGATGAATAATATAAGCCTCTCCCGACTTCCTGTACTGCCCCTCGTGGGCCTCCTTCGCGATCTTATAAGCTTTCTCAATCAAGGATACATCCGCTGACGGATGGTACTTGCGGACACGTTCAATCAATAAACGGTATAGTTCATCAGGGTCTTGATAATCCGCAGGTGCCATTACCGCATGTCCGTCCACTACTTCCAGACCGACTTCCTGATTCTCTGTAAGCGATTCTGCCACAGTTTTATCCATCTCTTCCAGCTTTTTTATCACATCTGCCATATCAATGCCCTCCCTTCCTCTTAGTATCTCATTCCATTCTTAAAATTATTTTTAAGTATATCATTTATAACACAGGTTTTCAAATATTTATCTATAAATTCTATCAATTGATTCTATAGATTCTATATCTACTATTTTACATATAATTTGTAATCGTAATCTGCATCGTCCGGTTTCCCATATATTCATTAATTCCCGGATAGAACGTAAGAGACATGCGGACGCCTTCCGCCTGTCCGCTTAACAGCTTATCCGCCTGTCCTTTCCCGTATTTTTCCTCCACAGCCTCTAAAAATTCCCCTGCATCGCCAAAATGCACTGCTTCTATTGACGTTCCCTCTCTATCCTTCACCCGAAGCTTTAACATGTTCTGCTTCTTTCCAATCAGCCTGGCAGACAGAAGTTCTGCGTCCCGCAGGGCAAAAACCGGTTTTGCATTCCCCTTCCCAAAAGGCTCTAACAGCGTTAACTCTTTTACGAATGCTTCCGAAACGCCGGAAAGCGGCAGCTCCATATCAATGGACACCTTTTCCTGAAGATCACGCTCTGAAAGACGGCAGTTCTCATTCAGTCTTTTACGGAATTCCTCTATCTTTTCCCGTTTGATAGACAAACCCGCCGCCTGGCTGTGTCCTCCGAAGCGGATCAGCAGATCCTTACAGCCGGTCAGTTCTTCAAACATATGATAATTCTCAATGGAGCGTCCGGAACCCTTTGCTCCATCCTCTCCGTCCGTCAGAACAAAAACAGGCCGGTAATACCGTTCCCTGACTTTCCCGGCAACAATCCCGGCCAGGCTTTCATGACAGTCCGGAAGATACAAAACCAGCACCGGATTCTTCCCGGCATCCGTCTCATTTACCTGCCTTACGGCCTCTGTGACCGCAGCCTCCGTCAGCTCTTTACGGCTGTCATTCAGCGCCTTTAAGTCCCCTGCCAGAATGTCCGCCTCCCGCTTCGTCTTCGCCCTCAGAAGTTCCAGCGCCCGTTTGGCTGTGTCCAGCCTGCCGCCTGCATTGATGCAGGGTCCCAGCACAAAGCCGATATGATACGCTGTAATCCCGTCTCCGGCAATTCCGGTACGCTCCATCAAAGCCTTCAGGCCGAGATTCTTGCTATGGGACAGCATTTCCAACGCCTGTTTTACAAAAATACGGTTCTCTCCCGCTAGATCCATCACATCCCCAACCGTTGCAATGCCCACAACCTCCAATAATCTGTCTATATCCGCAGGATCTTCTCCCATAGCCTCATAAAGACACTCCATCATCTTATACGCAACCGCCGCCCCGCAAAGACCTTTAAAAGGATAACCGCAGTCGGCGCGCTTCGGATCCACTACCGCGTCGGCCGGAGGCAGGTTGTACTGCCTTTCTCCCGCTTTCTCAATATACGGCACTTCATGGTGATCGGTTACGAGGATCGTCAGGCCCAGCCTTTTCCCATAAGCGATCTCTTCTGCCGCCGCAATTCCGTTATCACAGGTAACCACCGTATCAACCCCGTCCCGGATGGCCCGGTCAATCAGATTCCGATTCAGTCCATACCCGTCCAGAATGCGGTCCGGAATATCCATATCCACATCCGCGCCCAGGCCTTCCAACGCCTCCAGCAATAGATAAGTGGCGCATACGCCGTCAATATCGTAATCTCCAATTACCCGAATCCGCTTATGTCCTCTCAGCTTCTCCATCAGGATATCCACCGCCTTATCCATATCACGCATCAGCATTCCGTCATTCAAATCCGCAATCGTACCATTCAGATATCCGTCAATCGCATCGTCTCCGATTATATCCCGGTTGCGGATTAAGCAGGCTATTCTTGGGCTGATATGAAACTTCTCGCCTATGGCGGCAAAATCCGCACCCTTTCTCAGCAACACCCAACGTTTCATCTATGTTCTCCTTCATGTATTAACATCCGTTTCCTATGCTTAATACCAACTGTAATTTCCATTGTTAAAACGAAGGACAGCCATACCCTTCCTTCGGCATGGCTGTCCATATCCTTTCACTTCCAGTTCCGCCTTTCGCTTCTTAGCGGCAGTTGTCAGTTCTTCTTTCCAGTCTTTCCGGCTGTATCCTTTTCTGTTCCAAACTTCTCCTTCATAATATACCACAGGGCTCCTGTAATACATACGGAAGAATATGCTCCCACCAGAATGCCTACCATCAGTGGCAGCGCAAATTCCCTCATAGAGCTTACTCCCATGACGAACAAGAAAAGTACCATCACAAAAGTAGTCAGGGACGTATAAATACTTCTGGTGAGCGTCTGCGTAATACTCTTATTTACAACCTCCGCAAGATCCGTCTTCTTCGCCTTTAAGCGCAGCTCCTCTCTGATACGGTCAAAAATGACGATAGTCGCATTGATGGAGTAACCCACGATCGTCAGCATACACGCGATAAACGTATTTCCTATCGAAATTCTGGATACCGCATAAAAAGCAAGCACGACCAGCACATCATGAAGCAGAGCGGTAACCGCGCTCGCCGCGAATCGGATATCCTTGAACCGGAACCAGATATAGATCAGCATGCAGATTGTCGCCACAATCACCGCAATAATTGCGTCCTGCCGCATCTCATTGCTGATGGTTGAACTGATATTTTCCGCGGTAATGGTCGCTTTATCTACGCCGAACTCATCTTCCATTGCCTGATTCAGCTTTTCACGGGTGTCAAGATCAAGAGTCTTCGTCTTAATAATCACCTGCTTGCTTCCGGCAACCTTCTGTGTCTGTACATTCGCGTCGCCGGTAATGTCCTCTATGATAGGAACAATATCCGCATCGATCTCATCAATCGTATAATCCTTATCAAACTCTACAGTCGTAGAAGTTCCTCCTTCAAATTCAAGGCTGTACGCAAAGGCGCCTCTTCCTCCTGCCGCTCCTGCTCCCATCACGGCAAATCCGCCGATGATAACCGCCAGGGACAGAATAAAAAATACCTTTCTTTTTGCAAGAAAATCAATCGATTCCCGTTCTTTCTTCGGTTTATAATACAGACTCTCTTTCTTTAAGCCTACCGCATAGAAAGCAAATACAATCAAACGGGTAACAACCAATGCCGTAAACATGGAGACAATGATACCGATCGCAAGAGTCTGCGCAAAGCCTTTTACGCTTCCGGATCCCCTCAGCCACAACACGACGGCGGCGATCAGAGTCGTGACATTGCCGTCCACAATGGCGGACATCGCCTTCTGGAAGCCGGTTTTCAGAGAATTGCGTACACTTTTCCCCTTGGACATCTCCTCTCTCACCCGGGCAAAGATAATAACATTCGCATCCACTGCCATACCGATACTTAGGATAATACCGGCAAGACCCGGCAGCGTTAAAGTAACTTCAAACGCATTCAGAATTACAAACACCAGTCCGGTATAAATCAGCAGCGCCAAGCTGGAAGCAAGTCCCGGAAGCAGGTACGCCCATATCATAAACAGAAATACTACCGCAAGGCCGATAGCGCCCGCCTTTACACTGGTGCTGATAGCCTGTTCTCCGAGCTGCGCCCCCACTACATTGGAACGCAGTTCCTCAAGTTCCAGCTTCAGTCCGCCGATACGGATCGTAGAAGCCAGATTCTCTGCCTCCTCAAAGGTAAAGTTTCCAGTAATATAAGCCGTCCCTCCGGTAATCGCATTGCGCACCTGCGGATCGCTGATGGTCTCGCCGTCATATACAATCTTAATGACCTGCCCTACAAATTCTGTAGTCGCATCCGCAAATTTCTTCTTGCCCTCTTCATTTAACGTCAGCTCCACGCTGTACTCGGTATTATTCATATCGTCCTGTCCGGACTTAGCCGTTGCCGTCTGCACGTCCGCGCCGGTGATAACCGTATCCCCGTTGGGATCAACAAATTCCAGAGAACCTGGTTTTCCCAATTCATCCAAAATCGTATTGGCATCCGTTACGCCTGGAATCTCAATATTGATCCTGTCGTCGCCTTCCTGATAAACGGTTGCCTCTGTGCTGTACTGCTCCACACGCTTCTGCAGCTTATAGATGGTATCGCTCATTTCCTCGTCGGAAGGATTCTTATCCTTTACCTGATATGTAATACTTACACCGCCCGCCAGATCCAGGCCAAGTGTGATATTCTTCGCTGCTCCGGTATGACCTTTGCCGAATCCAATGATCGTTGTAAATCCCAGCAAAGCAATCAGTACTGCCGTAACAATCAGACTGATCACGCCTCTTGACTTCTTCATCTCTTACACCCTTTCTGTTTCTTCCTATTTACACAGCGCCGCCTTCATCATAATCGCGCACTCCACGCGCTTCCTCTGCATCTCGCACCCGATATCATATGCATCGTGAATCGTACCGTGGAAGTTATACGCATTCGCCATACAGCCGCCGCTGCAATAAAATTTCGCAAAGCATGCCCTGCATTTCTCCTTGGAATATACGCTGCATCCCCGAAATTCTTCCGCAATCTCAGGCTTCGTAATTCCCTCGTCCACATTTCCCATGAGAAATTCTTCCTGCCCCGCAAACTGATGGCAGGGATACAAGTCCCCCCAAGGCGTCACAGACAGATACTCCGTCCCCGATCCGCACCCGGACAAACGTTTTGAAATACATGGCCCGCCTTCTAAGTCTATCATAAAATGGAAAAAGTTAAAACCTTTTCCTTGCGCTTCTCTATCAATCATTATCTTCGCCAGCTTATCATACTCTTCCATGATCCGCGGCAGATCTTCTTTCCGAATCGCGTAGGGATCCGTTTCATCCCCCACCACCGGCTCAACAGACATCTGCTGAAACCCAAGATCCGCAAAGTGTAAGATATCTTTCGAAAAGTCCAGATTGTTCCGGGTAAATGTACCCCGGACATAATAACGCTCCTGATTCCTGCTATCCGCAAGCTTCTGAAACTTCGGCACAATCAGATCATAACTCCCCCTGCCGTTTCGGAAAGGACGCATCTGATCGTTAATCTCCTTCCGGCCGTCCAAAGAAAGAACCACGTTGTCCATTTCCTGATTGATAAATTCCTGGATTTCATCATTTAACAGGACGCCGTTGGTAGTAACCGTAAAGCGGAAATGCTTGTCGTATCGTTTTTCCTGCTCTCTTCCGTATGCTACCAGCTCCTTTACTACCCGCCAGTTCATCAGCGGTTCCCCGCCAAAGAAATCCACCTCTAAATTTCGTCTGTCTCCGGAATTGCGGATTAGAAAATCTAGCGCTTTCTTCCCCACCTCCAAACTCATAAGAACCCGTCGGCCATGGTATTCGCCTTCTTCTGCAAAACAGTATTTACAGGCAAGGTTGCAGTCGTGGGCAATGTGCAGGCACATCGCTTTTACCACCGTCTTGCGCTGTTTAACCACGCCGATTAACGGCTCGTAGATATCCGGCGCGAAAAGCGTACCGCCCGCCGCAAGCTCCGTCACGTCTTCTAACGCCTCCCGAAGCTCTTCTGCCGTATATATCTCCCCAAGCGTATCGATAAGCATCTCTATCGTCTCCGGCGCCTGAAGCGTTTCTTTGGTGTGATTCTCATTCTGCCCATTCAGCTTCTCTATCACATCATAACACAGCTCGTCCACCACATGAACGGCGCCGCTGTAAACGTCAAGAACAATCCGATATCCATTATTCTGGTACTGATGAATCAATGTCCGTACCCCTTTCTATCCCATAATTGCGTTCGGATATTCCTGCATCCCGAGCTTTCACCTATAGCTGCGCCAAACGGCTCTCCTATCCGAATATTCATATAACAGAAAGAAACAGCGACCATCAAAAGCCGCTGCTTTGAGCAATTCTTTCAAGCAAATACTATTTCTTCTGTTCACAAACCTGATTGCCGACTGTACAGGAAGTCTTGCAGGCTGACTGGCAGGAAGTCTGGCACTCGCCGCAGCCGCCCTTCCTCAGTGTATTGTTCAGTGTCTGTGTGTTTAACGTCTTTACGTGCTTCATCTTAAACACCCTCCTACAAATCATAGTCTTATATTACATTACAAACGTTCCGTATGCCGCCCGCGGTTTGAATCCCGCAGACGAAGTCCGTTGTCCGACGCTCACAGTATACCACACTTGTATTCTTTTGGAAAGCATTTTTTCTCCAAAACCTGCTGGAGTTTGCAAAGCGCTGTCCGGCTCAAAGAACGTTACCCAAACCTGCCGTCAGGAAATCATCCCTCCAATCGTCCCCCCTCCCGCGCACAAGAGAAAGGTCGTAACTAGGTTCGCTACCGCTCCGTCCAGCGTCCGGTATACCCCCATCGTAATCAGGATCAGCAAAGCGAAATACAAAATCCCAAGGATCAGTCCCCATAGAAATTTTCTTGTCTTCGCCATCTTTCCAATTGCAAGACCGCCAATCAGCGTCGCCGTAATATAAATCGCAACAATGCCTGCCGATACCGCTTTTTCATCCATGTCCAATTTATACAGAAGCATAGCCAGGATTAACAGCAGCGCTCCTGTCAGCGCATACGATAACAACAATGATTTCAATATCCAGCCGGCTATCCGTGCTTCTCTTCGATTTCTGTCCATCTCTCATCCCACCCTGCCATCAATTATAGTAAATCCTATGACAGGCCGACAGTTTTTATACATCTTTTTCGTTACTGTTCCATCTGACGTCCGAGAAATCCTGCGGCACAAACCGCAATTTTCCTTTCGGTTTCCCCAAATTTCTTCTTATCGTCTTTGTTAAGAAGCGCTACCGCCCCAATCACATCTCCCTCGCATATAATCGGAGTTATTACTTCTCCTGTAACAGAATCATCCTGTTCGCCGGTAATCTTGATAAATTTTTTATCGCTGTCTGCAGCCAGAATTTCTGTCCGTTCACTCATAGCTTTACATAGCTGTTTTGTGATGTATTTGTCCTGCATATCCTTGCGCCCGTTTCCTGACGCGGCAATCACCTGATCCATATCGCAGATACATACCAGACAGCCCAGCGCCTGGGAAATGCTTTCCGCATACTGCCTTGCAAAGTTCGACAGCTCCCCAATCGGCGAATATTTCTTAAGAATCACTTCTCCTTCTCTATCTGTAAAAATTTCCAAGGGGTCGCCTTCCCTAATCCGCAGGGTTCTGCGAATCTCCTTCGGGATTACCACGCGTCCAAGGTCGTCAATTCTACGTACAATTCCTGTTGCTTTCATATAAATAAGCCCTCCATCTGCAGATATTCATTTTAAGTAATACTATTATCTGTAAATGGAGGTATTTTATACCTGTTTCATCCGAAACAAAATCGTTCCTATTCTTATACCGCTCTTCAAACGGCCGCCCGGAAATTTTATGAAAAGTCTTCCCAGGTAAAAGTCTCCCATGGAATCCTTACCTCCTTGCCTTCATTGATCAGCGCGTCAATATGCATCAGCAGCGGAAAATCCTCCAGCGATATCACCTTTCTCTCCGCCAGCTTCTTCGCCGCCCGGGCTGTTCTTGTTGCAATTACAATGGATTCCAGCGTCACGCCCTTTAGTTCCTCCATGGCCTCTTCAAAACGCAGCCCTCTTCCAAGCAGCGTCCCGATCTTTCTGGTTCTTCCTCCGAATACGGTTACATACAAATCCCCCACTCCGTGAATCAGGTTCTCCGGCTTACCGCCAATGATATCCAGAAGCTTACCCATTTCTTTCACGCTCTGCCCAAAAAGAGCGGCCTGGGAATTGTAATGCTGCGCCCCAATCTTGCCGTCCCGTTTTTCCGCCATGCCTACGGCCAGCGTTACGCCGAGGGCATATGCATTTTTCAGAGCAACCGCGCACTCAACCCCTGTCACATCCGTAGACAGGCTGATATGGTAGTAATCCGTTGCCAAAAGCGATCTGATGAACTGCAGCGTCTCCACGTCCTTCCCGCAGAATGCCACGTGGCTGTCGTCGTGGTCCGCCAGCTCATAGCTGGTACACGGCCCGCCGATCGCGTTCAGATTCAGATGTTTCCCTTTCGGCTGTCTCTCCGCAAAGATTTCCGGATAGGGAACCAGCGTACCGTCCTCTCTGTCCACCATGCCCTTGGTCACCGTAAGAACCGGAACCTCTTCCGGCAATACCGGAAGGATCTCGTCGCAGAACCAGTCAAGTCCGAAACTGCTGACTCCCCCAAGCACCAGATCCGCTCCTTCTAAAGCCTCTTTCAGCTCTTCAATCTGATAATATTTGACTCCTTCATGCAGAGTACGCTTCAATGTAATATGGTAATTATCTCTCTTTAATCCCTCGATAATCTCTCTGTCCAGCGGCGAACCTACCAGACGCACCTCATGTCCGTTCTCAAACGCCGGAAATGTAATTGCCGAATTCATCTGCCCTGCACATACAAAAGTAATCACGCTCATTTTTCTTCCTCCTTGAACTCTTTACTACGGATTGCGCCTTTATGTTCCGCATAAAGGCCGGCTCTTCCTCTGCTTCCTGTAATCTGTATCGCTTCTGGTATGATTAAAGCATCTTTCCATATATCTGTCAAATACCCTGGAATCGTTGTTTCCCGAAAATAAGGCCGCTCTAATTAATTTTTTCCATTTGATTAATTTATCCGTTTACTATCCCCATCTGCAGAATTTTTCAAAATTCCATAAATGACTGTATCTCTTTATTAATCAAACTCAAAATATTAATAATCAAAAAAGGATTTGATTTATATGATTGATTAATCAAAATAAATCAAACCCTCCGCGTAATCTCCGTTACTCCATATTTGCATGTCTTGCATATAACTGGCTATCATTCTGCTTTGTAATCCTCATCAGATCCATGACGACAGCGTCATAGGTAATCCAAGTCAGTTCCTCGAAAGAAGAACCGGAAGACTGCACGCTCCCGCCTCCTTCTCCGGCAAATTTTTCGGTAACGCCGGGAATCATAATCACCACATCAGACATTGCTCCGATGGTGTGTTCCGGAAACATAGTTACCGTAGCGAGCTTCGCCCCCTGCTTTTTCGCTACGCCGGCATTGGATACTAAACTGGCCGTTGTCCCGGAGCCGGAACCGATAATCAGAAGATCGCCTTCCTGAATACTCGGCGTAGTCGGTTCCCCAACAAAATAAACCGTATATCCAAGATGCATCATACGGTTAGCAAAAGCCCTCCCTACAAAACCGGACCGCCCTGCTCCCCCAATAAAAATGCGGTTTGCACTGAGAATCAGCTTTTCTAACCGGAGTATCTGATCCTGGTCAATCTTTTCCGCATTGGATTGCAGCTCATTTAAAATTGCAAATACATTTTCACATCTGCTCATAGTTTTTTCTCCTGTATCTTTCTATTTTGAAATCTCGGGTTTTCGTCAACCCAATTATAAATGAAGAAAAACAGCGGAAGCTACTTATACTAGCTCCATTTTTTACAAAATTTTTTTGCCAAATTTATCACTAAAACCCAAAACGCCGGTTCACACCGCTCGCACGGCATTGACTCCCCGTGCGATCAACCCTATAATAATAACAATAAAGCGTAAATGTGCCGTCGGCTGCACAGTAGTAAGGAAAGGAATTTTGAAGGGTGCTATTATGGGAAAACGAAAGAAGGTTACAACCCGAGACATTGCAAACGCGCTGGATATCTCCCAGTCCACGGTGTCCATGATCTTAAGCGGCAGGCCAAACGTATCCTTTTCGGAGGAAACAATACGGAATGTGCAGGAAGCCGCCCTGTCCATGGGATACCAAAAGTCTTCCTCAAAGGAAGTCAAAAAAGAAAAGACCCTCTCTGACAGCATCATCGTCCTCTGTCCCAGGCTCTCAGGCGGATATTATTCCATGATGCTCCATTCCATCATGAAACGTGCGGAACTCTACCATTACACGGTCTTTACCGCTGTTACATTCCGCAGCGCTAAGACCGAACAGCTCTATCTGAATATGTTGGAAAAGAATAAGCTGGCGGGAATTATTTCTCTATACCCGGTTGCAGAAGTGCAGAAAATGAACCTGCTCTCAAAGCAGGCGCCTGTCATTTCCGTCGGAGACAAACCCTCCGCCTGCCGTTTTGATTCGGTAGAACTAGACAGCGTCAAACCCGGTTATCTGATGGGAAACCATTTGATTTCATTGGGTCATTCCCGCATTTCTTATGTTTCAACGCCTATCAGCAAAAAAGAAATCGGAAGACTCCACCGATTAGAGGGGGTAAAAAACAGTTTTCGGGATCACGGCTATCCAACGGAGCAGATTGAAGTTTTGCACCAGACTCAGCCCGCCTTTGAACAGTACCCGGCGGAAAGCGCGGAATACCAGAACGCCTACGACTTGACCTGCAGGGCATTAGAACGCCGAACCCGCTCCACCGCGTTCATCGGCAACAACGATACGGCTGCTTTCGGAATCTTGGCGGCCTTAGCCGACCAGGGCTACAAAGTTCCTCATGATTACTCGGTCTGCGGATTCGACAACATCGCCCTCTCGGCCATGCCCCAGCTTTCCCTGACCACGGTAGAACACGCTTCCATGAAGAAAGGCGAAGAGGCTGTGGATATGATTTACCGGAAAAACAGCCAGCGAAACGATGAGAACCAGCCCGGTTATATTATCCGTCTGGAATACGAACCCAAGCTGATCGTCCGCGGCTCTACCGGAAAATGCCCTGTTTCTTAGGCCGCGTCCCTCCGGTTCCGGCCTAACGGAACCCTATGCGGGAAGCGTGTCTGAACATTCATTTCCGCCGTCTGTTAAACGTAAGCTTCAGGCGCTTTAGACCATCAGAATATCCTCTGCCGTAAGACCGCAAAAGGATGTAAGTTCTCTGTCCGCCCCGCTCACATCCTGCCGGTATGCCTGCGGCGGCACATAGGCATAGCAGAACATGCCCGCCGCTTTTCCGGCCTTTACTCCGTTGCAGGAATCCTCAATCACCACGCATTCGGCGGGCAGCAGTCCTAAATTTTCAGCCGCCCTCAGATAAATCTCCGGAGCCGGTTTCCCTTCCCTGCACTCCAATCCGCTCACAATGGTATCAAAACAATCCTGTATTCCGAAGGTTTCCATATGGTGGTCAATCACTTCCCGGGGCGAACTGGATGCCACCGCAAGACGAACGCCCGCCCCATGAAGCTTTCGAATCAGTTCCACCACCCCGGGCATAGGATGAAGCCCCTGCGACTCAAGAAGCCGCTCCTTAATCTCATGTATCTCATCCACATAAGTATCCGCATCCTTTTCAAGGCCGTACCTCTCCTTCAGTATACCGCAGTTATGCCTCATCGTACTGCCGAACAAATCGCTCAGCTCCGCAGGCGCCACCGTTATTCCTTCCCCGCGAAGCCGCTCTATCATCGCCTCCACATAGAACCGTTCCGTATCCGAGATTACGCCGTCCATATCAAACAATACTCCGCGCCGCATAAGCTTACTCCTTTCGTTTTTGTAATCCAATTCCTTCTATTTGTAACAGATATGAATCTGCATCAATGCCAAATTCATCCATTCATAAAGCCAATATAACATCCGAAACAGAATAAATCAACAAACAAGAAATATAAAATCAGCCTTGACAAATACTTTTCCTCTCCCGTATAATAAAACAAATCAAGAACCGATGAGCAAGAGTAGTAACCTCTATAACGAACTTACAGAGAGTCCCGGGCCGGTGGAACCGGGGCAGTTACGATAAAGGCGAATGGACTTGCGAGGGCAAACTGAAATCAGCGCGCTGACGTAGGGGCGACGGTCTCCAACCGTTACATTGGAACATGTATAACAGTACATGGCGAGGGCATTTTTTTACAGAATGAACATAGGTGGCACCGCAGGAATATTACTCCTGTCCTATCAGAAGATAGGGCAGGTTTTTTTATCATCATAAAGCATTCTTGCAGATGTCCTGTATGGCAAAACGACATCATGTGCAAAGATGCGCGGCTATCCTCAAACAAACGGTTCGATCAATTATAATCTCCAGTGAAAGGAAGGTATTTACACAATGACAGACAAGAACAAAATCCCTTACAAAATCTATCTCGAAGAGCAGGAAATGCCGAAACAGTGGTACAATGTCCGCGCCGATATGAAGCATAAGCCGGCGCCTCTTTTGAATCCCGACACTTTGCAGCCAATGACCGCCGAAGAGTTAAGCGGCGTGTTCTGCGAGGAGCTTGTTAAGCAGGAGCTGGATGACACTACCGCCTATTTTGACATTCCCAAAGAAATTCTGGATTTTTATAAAATGTACCGCCCGTCGCCGCTGGTACGGGCTTACTGCCTGGAAGAAGCCCTGGGTACTCCCGCTAAGATCTACTACAAATTTGAAGGCAATAACACCTCCGGAAGCCACAAGCTGAATTCAGCTATCGCACAGGCCTACTATGCCAAAAAGCAGGGCTTAAAGGGCGTCACCACCGAGACAGGAGCCGGGCAGTGGGGTACCGCTCTCTCCATGGCATGCGCTTATCTCGGCCTGGACTGCCGGGTATATATGGTAAAATGCTCCTACGAACAAAAACCGTTCCGCAGGGAGGTCATGCGCACCTACGGCGCCAACGTGACTCCTTCCCCCTCTGAGCTAACCCGGGTGGGACGTAAAATCCTTGCAGAACATCCGGGTACTACCGGAAGCTTAGGCTGCGCCATTTCAGAAGCCGTGGAGGACGCCACTTCCCATGAAGGTTACCGCTATGTGCTTGGCTCCGTGCTTTCTCAGGTAATGCTTCACCAGTCCGTAATCGGCTTAGAAACCAAGGCCGCCCTTGACAAATACAACATTACGCCGGACATTATCATTGGATGCGCCGGAGGCGGCTCAAACTTAGGAGGACTGATCGCCCCATTTATGGGCGAAAAGCTCCGCGGCGAAAAAGACTACCGGTTCATCGCCGTCGAGCCTGCAAGCTGTCCCAGCCTGACCAGAGGAAGATATGCTTATGATTACTGCGATACCGGGATGGTATGTCCTCTGGCAAAGATGTACACCTTAGGAAGCGGCTTCATCCCATCCGCCAACCATGCCGGCGGCCTGCGCTACCATGGCATGAGTTCTGTTCTTTCACAGCTTTACGACGATAAGCTGATGACCGCCGTTTCCGTAGAACAGACCTCCGTATTTGACGCCGCAACTAAATTTGCCCGCATCGAAGGCATTCTTCCCGCGCCGGAAAGCAGTCACGCAATTAAGGTCGCTATAGACGAGGCTATGAGATGCAAAGAAACGGGCGAAACAAAGACCATCGTCTTTGGACTTACCGGCACCGGGTACTTTGATATGGTCGCTTACGGCAAATACAACGACGGCGATATGCACGATTACGTTCCTACCGACGCCGAGTTAGAAGCCGGATTTGCCGGACTGCCAAACGTTAACTTATAACCAATCACGAATGGTTTCCCCGGAAACTATGCTCTCTGTCAGCAAGGGGACGCGCCGTAAATCGAACATGGAAGGAGACTGAATAAACATGAGTAAAATTGATGAAGTAAGAAGCGATATGGTGAAAGCCATGAAAGCCGGCGAAAAGGATACGAAGGACACTCTGTCCCTTTTACTTGCCGCATTGAAGAACAAAGCAATCGACAAGCGAGACGACCTGACGCCAGAAGAAGAAACACAGGTCGTATTAAAAGAAATCAAACAGACAAAAGAAACCTTAGAGCTGACTCCTTTAGACCGCACGGACATCATTGCGGAGTGCAGGCACCGCCTGTCTGTTCTAGAAAACTACGCGCCAAAAATGATGACTGCAGACGAAATTGAGACAGTCATCAAAGAAACCCTCGCCGAGTTAGGCATCGACGCCCCAACCGGCAAGGACAAAGGCCGGATCATGAAAACCCTGATGCCAAAAGTAAAGGGTAAGGCAGACGGTAAACTGGTAAATGAACTGTTGACAAACCATATGGGTTAATCATTGAGAAAAGCCGAACTGATGCTAGAATATCCGAAATTCAAACGCCCCCTATCGCCGGCATGCTGTCGAATCCACAGCGCCGGCGTGGGGGCTTTTTAAAGTTTCATGATCCAGCACATCCAAAACCATCTCCATATACCGCTCCTTTTCATACAAATCATAGGCTCCCTCCGGCCCTTCTAACCCCAAGCATCTCCCCGACGCAATATATTCATAAAATCTAGAAACCGGGGATAAGCGGCGGTATTTGGAATAAATCGTACCATTCCCGTACAATTTCTTTAATCCGGCGTCCGCTTTCCCGTATCCGTCCCTTAACCGCAGAAGCTCTCCCTCCAGAATCCGAAGCTGTTCTTTTGCATGCCGGGATTCCCTGATGATTTCTTTGTTGCGTCTTTCTCTGTTCCTGTTATGGATTCTGACGCTTTGATTATACGCGTATATCTCCATGATCCCCTGCAGCGCCAGAATAACCAGAGCCGCCGCAAAAAAAGCCGCAAATCCCAAAAGCATATTTATGCCTGTATTAACATGAACCCGGCGCAGGCTAATCCACGGCAATTTTTCCAGAAAAAAGCTTCCTGCCGCTCCGGCCATAACTCCTGCAAGCCCCGCCACAAAAGCTGATTTCAGGATATCCGTCCACCTGCTTCTTGTCCATTTCATCTCTCTAATCTCCCTTAAGATCTCCCTGTTTCTGATCCGGTTATACGTAATTCTCTTTTCTTCCAATTCAGAAACCGCTAAACTAATTTCATATCTTTTCGTTTCAAGTTCTATAATTTCTGCCAGGTATGTTTTTAGTTCTTCTTTTGACATTTTTTATGCTCCTCGTATTTTAGTATATTTTATCGTAATAATTATACGCTTTTATATACTAAATTGCAACGTATTTTTAAACTATAATTAACGTATAATAGTAGTATCGTTGCTGCTCGCGGGGTATCTGCCTTACCCAGAAAGCTTTGGCAAAGAAATCTCTTGATAATCACCGTTTTCTATGCCAGCGTTTTCCGGGCCAAACAGATACCCTGTGAACTGTGACCTAGTAGGAGGAAGCAATTTTGGATATCTTAAAAAAAATAACTGATTTTAGGCAGGAGAGGGGGTGGACCGAATATCAATTGGCTGAAAAGTCCGGCCTTACCCAATCTACTATCTCATCCTGGTACCGGAAGAATATGCTCCCTTCCATTCCTTCTCTGATGAAAATTTGCGCAGCTTTTGATATTTCCCTCTCTTATTTTTTTCTTGAAGAAGCAGAAATCTCCGTCAGCCTCACGGACAGACAAAAAAACATCATCGAATGCATTGCAAAGCTTACGCCCGGCCAGCAGGAACTCCTGTTAGCATTTCTGAAGTCTCTGTAACATGCCGCCGGCAGATTTCACAGGTTATACGGCAAAAAAACTGGCAGCCGGAAACATTGATCTGTTTCCCCTGCCAGTTTTCTTTCAATCGCTGATTCTTGCCTGTTATGATTCCGCCTCGCCGGCATCCTCGGTTTCATCTTCTTCCGTATCTTTCTTGTCGCCCTCGTCTTCGGTATCCTCGTCTTCCTCCGCCTGGTCGTCTGTCTTTACTTCATCGGCGTAAGGATCGCTGTCGTCCACATACATGGTCACGCTAAGTTCATTGAAATCAATCTTCTTCCAAACCTTATCCTCGACGGTAATCTTGGCGTCCTTTCTCCAGCTTTCGATTACTTCCTCGTACTTCTCCTGCTTGCGCTGTGAAATGATATTCTGCTTCTCGGCCTCCGTGGCGTCCTTGTCGAATAAACTGGTGACCTTTGCCACATAAAGACCGTTATCATTCTCTACCGCCTCTGTCACGCCGCCTTCTTCCAGCTTATCTGCTGCAGCCGCAAGCTCTGCCGGAATCGACATAGCCTCCTCTGCGTCAAAGGTTGCGTCCTTTGCCTCGTACCCCTTTTCTGTTGCGTAAGCGGCAAAATCGTCCTCATCCTCCGCGCCCTTTGCGAACTTCTCCGCATCTTTCTTAAGATCCGCCTTCTCATCGTCGGTCATCGGGACGCTGTTGCCCTCTTCATCCGTCTTCATATAGGAAAATGCTACATACTTCATCGCTTTCTGGGCTGCTTCCTCATCCGAAACCTCCATATCGGCTGTTTCTCTGATTGCCTCCCCTACTTTCTGACGGATGGTCATCAGCGTCAGCAAACGCTCTACCGTATCGATAGAACCGGATATTTTTTCCTTCTCTTCTAACCCGTTGGCTCCGTCAAATTCTTCCGCCGCCTTCTTGATCGCTTTTTCTTCCTGTTCGGAAATCTCTATCTCATAATCCTTCATATGATCCTCTAACAGATACATATTCTGCAGATCTTCCATAATCTGGCTCTTTACCGATTCTTCGTAAGACTTTCCTTCCTCGGCCTCGCTGGCCCACATATTATCTCCCATGTAACCCGCATACCAGGTTTCGTACTGAGCCTGCGTCATCCTTGCATAGAAATTAGCCAGCCCCGCCGATATCTCATCGCCCTCTACCGTTGCAACAACCTCGTTTTCTTCCATCTTGCCGCATCCGGTAAATGATGATACAGCCATCACCCCCGCAAGTACAAGTACCATAACTCTATTCTTCATCTTCGTATATCCTCCTAAATTCTACTCTCGGCAATCTTAATCAGTTTAGCATTTTTTTATTGTTCAAGCAATGCTTTCATAGAAGTTAACACATTTTTCACAACCAAAAGAACATCTTTTTCTCTGTCCTTTGCACTCTTTCTCTTCTTCTCATATACAAATGCCGGCGGTTCCTCTGCACGGAACGTCAAATCTCCCTTATAGGACTGCAGAAGTTCCGGAATCCGCTCCGGATAAACCCTTGCCTTTTCGTACATGACAAACGTAAACTGTTCTCCTTTCTGCTCTACGGCAGTCACATAAACACTGTGAGCCAGCGCCTTTAATCCCGCCACCTCCAGAAGCTTCATCACCCTCTTCGGGATATCGCCGAACCGGTCTATGAGTTCCTCCACCATATCGTCCATCTCTTCCTCGTTCTCAATAGCCGCGATCCGCTTGTAGATATCCAGCTTCTGATATTCATTGGAAATATAAGAATCCGGAATAAACGCATCCACATTTAGATCCATGGTAGTCGCAAAGTCTTCGTCTTTTGCCTCGCCCTTCAGATAACGAACCGCGTCGTTGAGCATCTTACAATACAGATCATATCCGACGGCTTCCATATGCCCGTGCTGCTCTGCCCCGAGAAGATTCCCGGCTCCCCGGATCTCCAAATCCCGCATAGCAATCTTAAATCCGGAACCAAGATCCGTAAATTCCCGAATCGCCGCCAAACGCTTTTCCGCCTCTTCTTTCAAAAGCTTATTCCTGCGGTAAAGCAAGAAAGCATACGCCATCCGGTTAGATCGCCCTACCCGCCCCCGGAGCTGGTAGAGCTGGGACAGTCCCAGACGGTCCGCGTCATGGATAATCATGGTATTTACATTAGAGATGTCAAGCCCCGTCTCAATAATCGTAGTGGACACCAGCACGTCAATCTCTCCGTTGATGAAATCAAACATAATCTTCTCTAACTGATGTTCCCGCATCTGCCCATGAGCATAAGCCACCTCCACATCCGGCACCAGCTTCTGTACATGAGCCGTAACCTCCGCAATATCCTCTACACGGTTATATACATAGTACACCTGTCCCTGTCTGGCGCATTCTCTTTGAATCGCCTCCCGAACCATCTCGTCATTGTACTCCATCACATAGGTCTGAATCGGCATACGTTCTTCCGGCGCTTCCTCTAAAACGCTCATATCCCGAATACCAATCAGACTCATATGCAGGGTTCTTGGAATAGGCGTCGCCGTAAGGGTCAGCACATCCACATTTTCCTTCAGTTTCTTAATCTTCTCCTTATGCTGTACGCCGAACCGCTGCTCTTCATCGATAATCAAAAGTCCCAGATCTTTAAATTTCAAATCGTCGCTCAGCACCCGGTGGGTTCCGATTACAATATCAACCAGCCCCCGCTTCGTATCCTCAATGGTCTTCTTCTGCTGAGCCGAACTTCGGAATCTGCACATTAAGTCTACCCTCACCGGAAATTCCTTCATCCGCTGCAAGAAAGTATTGTAATGCTGCTGGGCAAGAATGGTAGTAGGTACCAAATATACCACCTGCTTGTTCTCCTGCACGGCCTTAAATGCCGCGCGGATAGCCACCTCCGTCTTGCCGTAGCCCACATCTCCGCAAATCAGCCGATCCATAATCCTCCTGCTCTGCATATCCCGCTTCACCGCTTCAATAGCAAGAACCTGGTCCTGCGTTTCCTCAAACGGAAACATCTCTTCAAATTCCTTCTGCCATACCGTATCCTCTCCGTACACAAACCCTTCCTGTTCCTGTCTGGCGGCATAAAGCTTCACCAGATCCCTGGCTACAAGCTGAACCGCGCTTTTCACATGCTTCTTCGTCTTTGCCCATTCCCCGGTTCCCAAACGGTTCAGCTTCGGCTTTCTGGCATCGGCATTCGCATACTTTTGTATTAAATCAAGCTGAGTTGCGGGAATATAAAGATTCCCGCCTTTTGCATAGGAAATCTTCATATAATCCTTGGATATCTTATCCACCTCAATTTTCTCGATTCCCTGATAAATCCCCAGGCCATGGTTCTCATGCACCACATAATCGCCGACCTTTAGTTCTGTGAAATCCTGGATCCTGCGCCCTTCATATTTCTTTCTCTTACGTTTCTTCTTCGCCTTGCCAAAAATGTCTGTCTCTGAGATGACCATAAATTTCAGCATCGGATATTCATAGCCTTCCGCCACGTAACCATAGGACGCCATAATCTCTCCCGCGTCTACTTCCCGTTCCATCTCATCGCTGTAGAAGCTGCTCAAATTATAGTCCCGCAAATCCTCCGCCAAACGTTTCGCCCTGGTTCTGGAACCGGATAGCAGAACCACCCGGTATCCCGACCTTTTCAGACGCTTTAGATCTCTGGTCAGCATCTCGAAGCTGCTGTTATAAGAATTAACGCTCTTAGTATGGAGATTCATCCTGTCCCGTACCTTAAAATCCCCGTACCTGGTATCCAGCGAAGAGAAGCCGATTGCCGGATACTCATTCATCTTCTTCACAATCTCAGAAGCCGGATACAGAATCATCTCTTCATCCGATACCTGATATCCGCTCTCCATCCGCTTTGCCTGCGCTTCTACAAATTCCTGTTCCACTCCTTCTCCCTTTTCCAAGAGCCTGGCCGGCTCATCCAGAAAAAGAAGCGTATCCTCTCTTGGGAAATAATCCAGGAAAGACACGCGCCTTCCCTCCGCCCCAGGAAGCTCATCTGCCGGAAATATCAGAATTTCTTCTAAATTCTGAACCGAACGCTGGCTGTCCGCATCAAAAGTACGGATCGAATCTACTTCATCCCCCCACAATTCTATCCTCACCGGCAGCTCTTCCGTCAGCGGATAGATGTCCAGAATCCCGCCCCGGACAGCAAACTGCCCCAGTCCGCCTACCTGAACCTCCCGCTCGTATCCTGCTTGCACCAGCCTCCCTATCAACTCCTGAAAATCCAACGCGTCTCCATTCTTTACAGAAATTACAGCATTTCCCATACTCTCTTTCTTAGGCAGCCCATCCATGAACGCGTCAAAGCTTGTCACCACCGTCATGACTTCTCCGGAAAGGATTGCCTGCGTCACCGCCATCCGCTGTTTCAGAATTTCCTTGCTCCTGATATCCGCCTGATAGAACAAAAAGTCCTTAGCCGGATATAAGAAAACGGCTTCATCCAAAAGCCGGTATTCTTCATATACCTGCCTGGCCTTCGACTCACTCGAACAAGCAATGACCTTATACTTGCAGCCATCGCTCAGCGCATACATCAAATGTGATTTTTGGGAATTTACACAGCCGGAGATCTGAATCACACCGGCTTCCTCTCTCTTTTTCTTCTGAAGCTCTTCGTATTCCGCCAGCTCACCAAGCGGCCGGATCAGTGCCTGCATTTTTCTACTATTCCTCCCGCTTCACTTTTTTGTTATATTCGTTCATCGCCTGCTCCGTTTCGCCCGCCGCAAGCAGTTCCACAGCATGTACAGCGCGTTTGTAGCTTTCCTCCATGATATTCCTATCCTCTTTGGAGAAATGTCCCAGCACGTAATCGGCCAAATCATACTGGGCAGGTTTCTCTCCTACCCCCACTTTCAGCCGCAAAAACACATTCGTCCCCAAATGCGCCAAAAGGCTTTTGATACCATTGTGGCCTCCTGCGCTTCCTTTCTTCCGAATACGAAGCTGGCCTACATCTAAGCTCACATCATCATAAACAACCAGAAGCTCCGTCTCCACATCAATCTTATAGAAATCCACAAGTCCCCGCACGCTTTCGCCGCTCAGATTCATAAAAGTCTGGGGCTTAACAAGCAGCGCCTTTCTTCCCGCAATCATGCCGGTTCCTACAAAAGCCCTGCTCTTCCTGCTTTCTACGGAAATATTATATTCATCTGCAATCCGGTCTATCACATCAAATCCCACATTGTGCCTTGTTCCAGCATACTGCGCCGTAGGATTTCCAAGTCCAACAATCATAAACATTTCATACACCTCCACAACTCATTCCATTCTACAAGAGAACCCGGCGTTTGTCACGCTCTTTTCACTGTCCCGGCAAAAATCTATCCGAATATTTTATCCCTTCCCCGCATACATTTATAGAAACAAAACTATGATTAGAAATATGGAGGGTTCTTATGAGTTCCAAGACCAAAATCGTCGTATTACATATGAAAGAAATCATTTACACAGCCGTATTCGCTGTATTTGCTATAATCCTGATTCTCCTGCTCTTAGTCATGTTCCTTCCAAAAGCAAAGGAAACCAGTGAAAAAATACACAAGTACCAACCGGGAGTCTACAACTCTGACCTGACTCTCGGAAATACCGCGCTTACCGTAGAGGTAACCGTAAATGAATCCGAGATTACCTCCATCCGGTTTGCCAACCTAGACGAGACGGTCACCGCCTCGTACCCTCTCATTCAGCCAGCCATTGAGGAAATCGCACAGCAGGTCATCGACACCCAGTCGCTGGAAAATATCTCCTATTCCGAGGAGAATCCTTACACTGCCCAAGTAATCATAAACGCCATCGAAGAAGCGTTGAAAAAAGCCGCAGCGGATTAAACTGCGGCTTTTCCATTTCCTGTTCTGTAATGAAGGCGCGCTTCTTTAGCCTTCTACGATTAAATACTGTCCGCTGGGCAAAACGAATACTTCTGCGGATTCCTCGATCTCTTCCATCGACATCCCTTCCACGTCCATGCCCTCTTCCTCCAGGAAGCGCTTTACCTCTTCGATATTATTTACCACCGAAGCCATACAGTCCTCAAGAAAGGCTTCCGCCTCCTCCATGGTTTCGGCTACTGGCTCATCGAAAAGCTGTCCCTGTTTTTCCAGAAAAGTCTGCAAACATTCTTCATCGTATTCATACATCACATATGTCCTCCCTCATGCCTATGATATGAATTGTAATACCTGCTCCGGCGCCTGGATGATATCCATAGCCCCCGCCTCCGCAAGAGCCTGCCTGCTGCGGAATCCCCATTCAACGCCAATACATCTGACACCTGCCGCAATACCTGTAGCAATGTCTACCTCTGAGTCTCCAATATACAGACACTCATTCTTCGGAGCTTCCATCTTCTCCAGAAGATAATAAATTCCGGCCGGATCTGGTTTTCGTGGAATCGAATCTGTCTGCCCCTGAATCTGGTCAAATACACCGGCTCCAAATATGGTTTCCACTACGTCTACCGTCTGACCATGGGGTTTGTTGGACAAAACCGCCAACCGAATCCCCTTCTCCTTCAAAGATTCTAACAATTCTAAAATTCCTTCGTAAGGCGTCACGTGATACGTACAGTTTTCTCTAAATATCCTGCCGTATATCTGCATTGCTTCATCGATTCTCGATGCGCCGGCATCCCCGGCCGCCTCTAAGACGCGCTCCATTAGATATTTTGCGCCGTTTCCCACAAAGTTCCTGCACTGACTGTCACTGACGGGAGGAAGCCCCATCTCCTGCAGACTCTTATTTACAGAATATGCAATGGACTCCAATGTATCCGTAAGTGTTCCATCCAAATCAAAAATACAAGCCTTCATCATCTGCCCCTTTCTATATACATCATAGTATGAACGAAGCGAAAATGCAACCGGGAATCTTGAAATCTCTTAAGACAAATATTGTTTCATAACTTTTAAAGCGCCTTTTTCTAAACGGCTGACCTGAGCCTGGGATATCTGGATCATCTCAGCCACCTCCATCTGCGTCTTGCCCTCGAAGAACCGAAGCTTTATAATGTAGCGTTCCCTCTCTCCAAGATGCTTCATGGCCGCCTCAAGGGATAAATCCTCCACCCATTTTTCTTCTTTATTCTTTTTGTCGCTGATTTGATCCATGACGTAGAGCGCGTCGCCGCCGTCGTTGTAAACCGGTTCCTGCAGGCTCATAGGCGCCTGGATCGCATCCAAGGCAAAGATGATATCTTCTCCGGAAATCCCTATTTCTTCGGCGATTTCTTCAACGGTCGGCTCCTTCTGATGCTGTTTCACATAGTTTTCTTTAGCATAAATCGCCTTATAGGCTGTATCCCGAAGGGAACGGCTGACCCGAATACTATTGTTATCCCGCATATAGCGGCGGATTTCCCCGATAATCATCGGCACCGCATAGGTAGAAAATTTCACGTCCAGCTCCGTATTAAAATTATTGATCGCTTTGATCAGCCCGATACATCCGATCTGGAACAAATCGTCCGGATTCTCGTTGCTGTTTCCAAACCGTTTGATCACGCTGAGTACTAATCTTAAGTTTCCTTTGATATACTCCTCTTTGGCCTCTTCATCCCCCGCTTTGATACGCGCAAACAAAGCCTCCTTTTCCTGATCGCTCAGAATAGGAAGCTTTGCTGTATTTACTCCGCATATTTCAACTTTTCCCTGTGCCATAACAGACCTCCCGCCAGATGTATATTAATCACAAGCTGTGATTCTATCTAGTAGAAATTCTGTCCATATGCACTCTGGTTATTCTCCCTTAATGGAAAATAAAAAAACTTTTAGACCTTGACAGTTCTATCTGTCCCACTTATCCGCAAGATTCTGAATCTGCGTCTCAAATTTGGCCAGATCCTTATTGGCGAGTCCTTCATTCTTAAGAACCACCTGCAAAAGACGCTTAGCCGCTGCAATAACACGCTCGAAGGCGGCGTTCGCACGCGCTCTGGCAGGCTTCTCCGCCACTTTCTTCGGCACCGGAACTCCGGCCGTAAGAATCGTATTGGTTGCCAAGTCCACGCTGCCGCCGGAATACGGCGCAAAAGCCGGACAGCCGATCTGCTCGGAAGCAAAGCCTGCAAACCGGTCGGTAACCGCATCTTCTCCATGCACCACCATAATCCGCTCCGGCTTTTTCTCAAAGCCCCTCAGCCACGCCAGCAGTCCGTTCATATCCGCATGGCCGCTGATACCTTTAAGCGTCACGATCTTGGCGTTTACCTCAATATTCTCTCCGAAAAGTTTTACAAATTCCGCCCCTTCAATCAGCTTACGTCCAAGAGTGCCGGCCGCCTGGTATCCCACAAAGCAGATGGTACATTCCTCTCTCCACAGGTTATGCTTCAGATGATGGCGGATACGCCCCGCGTCGCACATGCCGGAAGCAGAGATAATCACTTTCGGCTTCTCGTCAAAATTAATCAGTTTGGAATCATCACTGGTAACCGAGGTTTTCAGTCCCGGGAATTTCAAAGGATTGATTCCTTTGTTTACCAGCTCCATTGCATCCTCGTCAAAGCAGGCTTTTACATTCTTATTGAATACCTTCGTCGCTTCCACAGCCAGCGGACTGTCTACGTACACCTCGAAATCCGGGTTGACCTTTAGTATTCCCTTTTCCTTTATTTCACGGATAAAGTAAAGAAGCTCCTGAGTGCGTCCCACCGCAAAGGAGGGAATCACCACATTGCCTCCCCGCTCAAAGGTCTCCGTTAGAATCTTAGCAAATTCCCCTACGTAATCCGGAACTTCCGTTCCGTGAGTCCGGTCTCCGTAAGTGGATTCAATGACAACGTAATCCGCCTCTTTCACATACTTTGGATCCTTTATGATGGGTTGATTTAAATTTCCCACATCTCCGGAAAATACAATCTTCTTCGAGACGCCGTCCTCGGCAATCCACACTTCGATGCTTGCGGAACCCAACAGATGCCCTACATCTGTAAACCGTACTTCTATGCCGTCGCACAATGTGATTCGCTGGTCATAGCCGCAGGGCGCAAGGAGCTTGATCGCTGCTTCCGCATCTTCCATGGTATAGAGCGGCTCAAATTCCGGCGCGCCGCTTCTTCTTCCCTTTCTGTTTCTCCACTCAGCCTCAAATTCCTGAATGTGCGCGCTGTCGCGAAGCATAATATGACACAAATCCGAGGTGGCAAACGTGGTTACAATCTCTCCCTGAAAACCATGCTTACATAGATACGGAATCTTGCCCGAATGGTCGATGTGGGCATGGGTCAGCAGTATGTAATCAATGTCCGCAGCATTCACCGGTATTTCCTGGTTCTCGTACAGATCCGGCCCCTGCTCCATTCCGCAGTCTATCAAAATGTTTTTCCCACACGCCTGAAGCAGGTGGCAGCTTCCGGTCACTTCATGGGCCGCGCCAATAAATGTTAGCTTCATGAATTCATCCCCTTTTTCTTTTAGTGTATCACATTTAGACGTATTTTACCATTTCACGTTTTAATCTTTGCATGATTTTTTTCTCCAGCCGGGAAATATAGGACTGGGAAATCCCCAGCATATCCGCCACTTCTTTCTGGGTCTTTTCTTCCCCATCCTTCGTCCCGATTCCAAACCGCATGCGGACAATCATCTGTTCCCTGCCGGAGAGCCTCCCCAGAGCTTTAATCAGCACTTTCCGCTCCGCTTCGCTTTCTAAATCCCGGTAAATCGTATCCTCGTCGGTTCCCAGTATGTCTGAAAGCAGCAATTCATTTCCGTCCCAGTCCACATTCAGCGGCTCGTCAATAGAAACCTCCAGTTTCGTCTTATTATTCCTCCGCAGATACATAAGGATCTCATTCTCAATGCAGCGGGACGCATAGGTTGCAAGTTTGATCTTTTTCTGGGGGTTAAATGTATTGATTGCCTTAATCAGTCCAATCGTTCCTATGGAAATCAAATCCTCCACGCCGATTCCTGTATTGTCAAATTTTTTGGCTATGTACACCACCAGCCTCAGATTATGCTCAATCAAAAGCTTTTTCGCTTTCTGATCCGCCTCCGTGCCGATTTCCGCGATTGTCCTTGCTTCCTCTTCGGCATTCAGCGGAGGCGGCAGGATATCCGCCCCTCCAATATAGTAAACCTCCCGGGATTCCGGAAATAAAAATGTCCTTACGTTTGGTATCACCTTCCATTTCCATTTGCCGGGTACTGTTAAATTCATCATGCTCTTCGTCCTCCTGCTCATATATCTGGGTTTAATATCACATCATATCCATTTCCAAAAGAGGAATCTTCACTGATCGCAACCATGGGCTGTTCTACCTGCCTTTCATTTCTGCCGGCAACACAGATGCTGTCTATCGAAAGAACCGGAATCACTCCCGCTTCCTTCCCAACCGTCCGGTAAGGGATATAACGTATTCCTTCCGGCAGCCCTTTTCCAACGAGCTGTTCTGCAAGCTTTCTGCTAATAATACTGACTGCTTTTCCGCTAACATCGTCTCTTAAATGGTTTCCTGTATCCACAATAGCTTCCGCTTTGCAGCTTTCTCCCCCAAAGCGCAGTGTCACCAGACAGCGGGACTGGCCAAAGCGGAATAACAGCGCCAGCATTTTCAACGCGCCGGAAGCCAGGTAATAGCTCGCCATGGCAAGGGCAAAAAACAAACTTCCGGCCTTCACATTCACATACTGGTTTAAGTATTCAAAAATCCCTCCCACCAGAAAACCGCTGATATAAAGTGTGAACAAAGCACGCAGGAAGCCCCTGAAATCCCGTATAGGAATCCCTGCAGACAGCATTGCCGACGGCACCAGTATATAGAACAATATGGCTTTGATAAACGCAAAGGGAATCCCAAGGGCCGCCACAACACAGGTAAGAAAAGCCCCAAGCAGGGCTCCCAGACAAATTCTTCCATAGGGGGAAGAAATCCTTAATACCTTCTTTGTAACGAGGAGCAATATGTAGTCCATTAGGAAATTCACCAGAAATAACACGTCTATGTACAGTTCATAATACACCTTCCGTCCTCTTTTCGATTTCCTCCGGATGCCGGGCCGTGCGCAAAGGATTTCCGGCTTCGCATTAGGTTCGGCCGCCGGGTAGAATTCATTATAGGGGATGGCCTATAAAGAATTTGTCAGATGATGCTGAGAAAAAATAAGATTCTTTCGACAGGTCTCGCAGTACAATTTTCCGCAAAAAAACGGAACCGTAAATTACAGCTCCGCTTTTCTATAACCTGATTGCTTGTCGATGTATGATTCATCCGCCAGTTTTACTTTACATCGTTTCAGATAACACGCAATCCCATATTTTAAAATTTTGTTGACTCCGTTTTCCCGGAAAATCTCGTCATACTTTCTTTCCTCGATCTGTTTCAGCGCCTTCTCGCAAGCCTTGGAAAGATTTTTATCGTCTGCATATTTCATTTCAATGATGATACCAGTTTCCCCGTCTTCCGTTTCTATAAGTATATCACCGTATCCTTCTCCTGCTTCTTTATTAGAAGATACCTGCCATCCTTCTTTAACTCCCAAGATCCCGACCAGGATGCCATGATAAAAATTTTCTTTTAACGTCTTCTTCACAAAAGTATCCCGAATACTAATAGTCTTTTTCAGATAACTGTCAAACACAGCCTCAACCGTCTTCGCCTCTCCGCTTTTTAAAGCGTCGCAGAATTTACGTAATGTATTCCCGTCTTTCCCAAATCGCTCCTTGAAATATTCCATAATCTGCTTTGTAAAAATATCCCGTATTTCCAAATTAGGAATCGCAAGCTTATACTGATTAACGCCGACTCTTCCACGCTGCGTCAGATATCCGGTCATCAGTAATACGCTCCAGATATTCTCAACAGATTTATACATGTCCTGATAGGTAAGTTCCTGATAAATTTCTTTGGTGATTTCCTCTCCGGCAACCAATCGTTCAATCTCACTTCTCATCATGGAACTCCCCGACATCTCCAGAAATTTTTTCACAGAAGCATTGTCACTAGTATTCAGCCAATAATTCTCCGGCAAAATATCAGGATGATCTTTTATCCTGTCAAGGTGATTCAGCACATCCCACGGACAATATACTTCTGCTGCGCCAAACTGATATCCATCATACCAACTTTTGATTTCTTCATAATGGTCTTCTATTTCATAATACTTTAGCATTTCTTTTACTTCCGTATCTGTAAAACCAAAATATTCATCAAAACGTTCATCTGTAGCAGATAATACTTTCAAATTATTAAGTCCGGTAAAGATACTTTCTTTTGAAATACGCATACACCCCGTCATAACTGCAAATTTCAGACTGTTGTTCGTTTTCAGCGCCTGCTCTAGCAGATTACGGATAAGAAAAACCATCTGATCGTAATAGCCATTTTCATATGCTTTCGCCAACGGAACATCATACTCATCAATCAAAAGGATTACTTTTATTCCATAATGCTTCTCTAATAATCCCGATAACCGTTTCAGACTTCCACATAATACCACCTCATTCATTGTACTATCCAGAAGTCTTTTATATACGGATTTATCATGTTCACTCAACTGCTCGCTATCCAAAAGAAATTGAAATTCCTCTGCTACGCCTTGCATTATATCGGCAGTAAAATCATATGCCCTCTCATAGGTAGCTGCATTGACTCCTTTAAGAGAAACAAAAATAACGGGATATTTCCCCATATACTCTTCACATAATTTCACATCTTTTGAAATTTCCAAACCATCAAAGATAGTCTGATCTTCTTCTATGGAAAAAAAGTGTTTCAACATACTTATATTTAATGTTTTTCCAAAGCGTCTTGGTCTGGTAAAGAGATTTACCATTCCACCATTACGGAGCAGTTCAGAAATCAATCCCGTTTTATCTACATAATAATAGTTATCTTTCATAATCTGCTCGAAATTTTCTAATCCGATCGGAAGGCGTTTTTTTTCTTCACCCATGTTATTCACACTCCTTGTCTATTAGCTATATTATAACAAAGAGCCTCACAAAAGCCTATCCCTACTTTTCTTACAATTATCGCAGTTCCCAGTCATCAATACCTTTATTATTGTCATGACGATACGCCGCGTACCGGTCGTGCGGCATGTCCACTCCCCGGTAATGCTTTGTCCAAGAATCCACAACCGTCATTCCGTTTTTTACCGCTACATTCTGCGAAGCAATGTTCGTGTCCCGGATAATCGAGCATACCTCTTTTGCCCCCAGCGTTTCAAACGCATACTGTTTACAAGCTTTTGCAGCTTCCGCGGCATATCCTCGATGCCAGAAAGAGCGCCGGAACAGATACCCTACCTCAAGAACCTGTTTCTCTTTCCATGGCTGCATGGTCAGGCCGCACTGTCCAATCATCTCATCTGTATCCTTGAGAACCGCCGCCCACAAACCGAACCCCCATTTTCTATAACGGGATATCTGCCTGTCAAGCCACTCCTTAACCTCCTCGTCGTCAAACGCGCCTTCATAAGCATACATCGTTTCCTCATCCTGCAAAATCAGGCACAGCGGCTGAAAATCAGACTGATTCAATTCTCTAAGATACAATCTTTCCGTCTCAATTATCGCTTTCATTCTAAGGAACCCTCCCCTTTCCTGCCAGATATGATTCCACGGTTAAATATGAGCAAACCCGGTTTCCCACGCAAGCAGCCGGCGCAGACTATTTTTTCTTTTGATAAATAGCCGTCAGTTCCAGAAGCCTGTCTATGATTTTCTCATCAATAATTTCCAGGCCAAGGCCTTTCATCATCTGTTGAAATACCATGGCCTTGCCGAAAGACTCTTCCATCGTATCCTCAAATATCATCGGATTCATCCACACGTTCGCTACAAGGATAATCAGCTCGGCAAACTGCTTCGGATAGTCCGTCTGTATCGTGCCGTCCCGAACCCCCTGCTCTATAATCGGCTGAATGTAGTTCGGAACCGCTTCCTTTATCGTATCATGAAGCAGGCTCCAGAAAAGTTTAGGGTTATTGCGAAAATTCGGGGCCGCTGCAAATATTTCATCCTGCACCGGACGGTCAAGGGACTTTCTGAAACTCATCTTCAGTTTTTCCCTGCCATTCAAATCCGACTGTTCCCGAATCTTCGCAAGCAGCCGGTTCGACTCAGATGTCATTCGATCTATCACCGCTATCAGAATCTCTTCTTTTGACTTAAAATGATGATAAATCGCTCCTTTACTCAGTCCTCCCAGATTATCTATAATGTCTTGAATCGATGTATACTCATACCCTTTCTCCATAAACAATCGGTAAGACACATCCAAGATTAATTGAACCGTTTCCTCCGGATACTTGTTCCGCGCCATGCTCTTCCCACTCCTCAATAATATGAACTCCCTTTTTGGACATCCATTTCTAATTTATACCAATTGTATATCTTAAAATACATATTTGTCAACACGGTTCAAAACAGTCCCAGACCGCCCCGGCAAAATACCCTCCGTATACCGGCAAAATGCCTGTACGCGGAGGACATCCCATTACACATCCTGATTGTATTGATTCGGAGTAACCCCTTTTAAACTAAAATAAGAAATCAACATCGGAATCAAAAGCATTCCCGCAAGAAACAACAATCCCAGAGCCGCTGGAAACCGGTAATACATATAGTCCACGTTTATAATCCTTTGAAATACAAGAACAGTACCGTACCCTGCCGCGCCGCCAATCACAACAGTTATAAGAATTGCCGGGAGTACAAACAGAATATTTTCCCAAAACAGCATACTTCTAATCTGTTTTTCTTCCATTCCAATGGCTTCCAGCATGGAAAACTCTCTTTTTCGTGCGGCAACATTTCCAATCGTCATATTAACCAGATTCAATACGCTGAATAAAATCATAAAAGCTGAAATCCCGTAAATCTGCATTTTAATTTTCTGAATATTTGCCGCGTCATTTATCATCTGTTCTCTTAAGGTTCCAAGCGAAAGGTCTGCATAAGGTTCGAGCAAAGCGCGGATCGCTTCCTCTGTCTGGTCTCCGTATTTCTCATATTCTTCCACTGAAACATAGAACGCGCTGACCGTATTCATGCCTCCCCACAGCTTCTCCATAGTCTGGTCTGTCATAGCAATGCCATATCCTCCTTTCGCGGGAGATGCCTCAGAAGAGATTGCCGCTATTTCCAGCTCTGTTTCATGCTCTTCTCCGTCAAACCAGTGCAGGGTAATCGTATCCCCAACCCGGAAAGAAACTCCGTTTATCTTTGATAAAAAATCACTGTCGGTAATAAAAACTCCGTCTGTTTCACACAGATACTCGTAGTCTGTATTCCCCTCTGCTTTTATTTGGTAAAACTCCTCCGATCTTTCTGTCAGGCGGTAAATCCCTTCTTCCCAGGATGCGCCTTGATATTCGATGTTGCCATACGCGGCATGCTCCGTTTCTACAGACCGGACATACGGAATCTCTAAAAGCCGTTCCTCAAAATCTTTGCTTAAATGTCCTGTAAGCTGCATATTCGTTAACCCGTAGGGAAGCGGATTATGCGCGTTGTATAGATAAGAAATGACATATTCCGCCCGTTCAAATACCCCTGTTCGTGAAAAAGCTTTTTCATCCCATGCATACAGATAGGTCGCTGCAATCATAAACACAATTCCTCCAAAAGCAATGGATACGGTCATAAGCTTTTGCTTTTTCGCGCTGTTTTCCTGCCCGATTCTTGCTATTACAAACGGCGTCAGCTTTTTATGCTTTTTCTCCTTTTCTTTTACTTCTCCGCCGCCGTCATTTAAAACTCTTGCCGCTTCTATCGGTGAAACCTTTGCCGCCAAAGCCGCCGGTTTACTGACCGAAATCTGCACGGCAGCATATCCAAACACGCTTGTTGCTCCTGCCGTAAACAGATAATTTCCAAAACTCCACCCATCCGGCAAGAGAGCGTACGCAATGATGCCGCCAAGAATCAAAGCTGCCGGAATCGAAGCCGCGCATAACCAGGCGCCTTCCCTCCGCACCATTTTTCTTATCTGTTTTTCTGTCATCCCGATCGTCAGAAGCTGCCCAATCTGCCGCGTACGGGATGTAACCGACAGATAAAATATGGTATATATCACAATTCCGCAAGCCGCCAATATAAACGAAAATACCAGCAGCATCGCCTGAGATATGGGACTCTCATCCCTCAGGGACTCCTCAAATTTCCCGTTTATGTTTACATCCGAACGCTTCACGCCATAATTTTCCGCCATCTGGTAAACCGCTGCTTCAAAAGCAGCGGTTTCCATCTGAGACGCGTCTGCGAGCCGCACAAGGGCAGTATACGGCACGTCTCTCATAGACTGGCTTTTGTCCGCGTATTCCCTTGATACATAGACGGGATATACGGACATCTCATGTTTCCTGTCGGTATAGCCGCAGATTACAAACTCCTCTTTGGAATCCCCCGCACGGAGAACTATCTCTTCTCCGATTCTGCATTCCCGTCCCATCTGCTCCATAAAACCCCTGTCTACAACAATTTCATCGTACTGTTCCGGCTCCTTCCCCTCTGCCGGCACATAAGTCTGTATCTTCTCTGCCTGGCTCTTCTGATACGTAAAACTGTATTTCACGCCCTGGATTTCAAATTCTTCGCCAAATTCCTTATACGGAAGCAAAAGCTCCACCTTCTCGTCCCGGGCGGCACGTTCCAGCTCTTGTTCCGGAATATTCCTAAACATTACATGCTGCATACGGTCCAGTATCCGCTCTTCTGCCGTCTTCGTTCCCTGTAAGAACAGTGTGACAGCCATAATAAATGTCAGGGACAGCACAATGGTTACAATGGAAAAAAATGTATACAGCCGTTTGCCTTCCAGGTTACTCTTCGCAATGCGATAAATAATCCCCCGGTTATTATTTGCTTCCAGCATCACGCAAAACACCTGCCTTCCACGAGACGCCCGTCCTCAATGCGGATCGTCCGGTCCGCGACCTGGGCAATCTCATCATTATGCGTAATCATTACAATTGTCTGATGGAATTTTTTTCCGGTTGCCTGCAGTAATCCGATCACCTCCCGGCTTGTGCGACTGTCAAGATTGCCGGTAGGCTCGTCGGCAAGTATTATTGCCGGCTTCGCAATCAGCGCCCTTGCAATCGCCGTTCTCTGCTGCTGCCCTCCGGAAAGTTTTCCCGGCTTTCTGTTTAGCTTGTCCTCCAATCCCAAAACCTTCGCAATCTCGTTGAAATACTGCTGATCTACGCTCCGTCCGTCCAGTTCTACCGGCAGTATAATGTTATCATATATCGTCAGATTTGGCATCAGATTGTAATTCTGAAACACAAATCCAATCTTCCTCCTGCGGAAAATAGTCAGTTCATTCCGTCCCATTCCGCACAATTCTTGCCCGTCTACCACAACGCTTCCGCCGGTAGGCGTATCAAGGCCCCCAAGCATATGGAGCAGCGTACTTTTTCCCGAACCGGACGTCCCTACAATTGCAGTAAAACTGCCCTGCTCAATCTCTAGTGTGATTCCGTCAAGAGCTTTTACTTCCAACGGCTCTGTTCCGTAATATTTGGTAAGATTCTTTGTCTGTAAAATATGCATGTATGTTCTCTCCTTTCTCTCGTACCAACCCAAATACATAGCTATGATACTTTTCATTTTAAAAGGAGATTCTATCAATCCCGTTTCTATTTTTGTTTAAATGTTATCGAAACCGAAACAATGGTTCTTCGGAAGAAATACAGAAAAAGCCGAACCTTCGCCCAGTACGGAATGTACCATCATGTAACCGCCTTCTCGCATAACGATATTTTTTGCAATGTATAAACCCAGCCCCAGCCCCTTCGCGCCCAGAACCGAAGCCCCTCGGTAAAACCGCTGAAAGATATCGTTGTAATGGTCAGGCTCAATTCCCGTTCCAGTGTCCTCAACCCTGATCTCCACGTAGAGTTCCCCCGAAACGACGCTAATGCGGACATGTCCCCGTTCCGGCGTATATTTTACAGCATTATCCAAAACATTTCCGATTGCCTCCGCCGTCCATTTCACGTCATGAAACGCCCTTACCGCAGGATCACAATGAATCGATACGTCAATCTTTTTACGATCTGCTTTTTTAATCACACCATTTACCGAAATTTCCAATGTGCGAAATATACGATGATTCTCAATATTCAGCCTAATCAAATCGCTCTCCAAGCGGGAAGCTTTGATTAAAGAGTCGATCAGAAATTCCAGCTTTTCAAGCTGCTGCCCTATAATCCCCCTAAATTCTTCCGCTTCCTCTTCCGGAATATCCGATTCTGCAAGCATATCCTGATACATACGGATGTTAGATAAAGGCGTTTTGATCTGATGGGCAATTTCAGAAATCGTCTTTTGCAGCTTCTCCTTTTCCTGCTCGCTTTCTGAGAAGCGATTCTGCGTAATCTCTTCCATCTTTTCTAACTCCATCACCAACTTCGATGTCAGAGTTTCTTTATTTTGATTCTCTCCATCCCGTTCATTTGCCATGATCCGTCCGGCTTTCCGGCAGATTTCCTCTGTAAATATTATAAATCTCCTTCGGAAATACAAATAATACCCGGCATCCAGCATCGAAAAAAGGATGAAAAACATAAATAGAACTATTCTTGTCCGGCTTTCCGAAACCCGCCCCCAAAGAAAGACGCCCCCTGCCCCCATCAAAAAAATGTGAACCGTTAACAGTACATATTTATACGCTTTCATATCGATTCTCCTTCTGCTTCTACCCACCGATACCCCATCCCATAGACCGTTTTTATATAATCTGATTCGCCATTGCTGATCTTATTTCTCAAACGGCTGATATTCAAAGACAGCGTATGCTCATTCACGTAATTCCCCTTACTGTCCCATATATGTTCCAGGAGAACCTCCTTCGTTAATATATGCCTTCGGTTCTGGATCAAAAACTGAAGAAGGTCATATTCTGTCGGCGTAAGCGGTACGATATCCCCATTCTTTCTTACAAGCCTTTTTTCAAAATCAACCGACAGATTCCCGCAGACATACCGGACGCTTTCCGTTCTTCCGGCGCACCGGCGCAGTACGGCCTGTATTTTCTCCATAACAATCTGAATCCGAAAAGGCTTTGTAATATAATCGTCCGCTCCCAGGCGGTAGCCCCCTATAATCTCCTCATCCAAGTCGCGGGAAGTCAGAAAGATAAATGGTATACCGCAGGGAATAATCTGATCTTTCGCAAACCGGAAACCGTCCCCGTCCGGCAGGTTTACATCCAGAAGGACCAGATCAAAGGCTCCTTCTGATAATAACTTTTCTGCCTCTTCTAACGTGTACGCAGGAACAGGCGTAATTTCTCTTTTCTGCAGGTTATAGCACAATCCTCCGTTTAATATTTCATCATCTTCAATGACCATTACCTTACTCATACCGCAAATTTCCTTTCCAGCAGCAATAAAAGTTACCCTTCCCGCACGGCGGCAGACGCGGATTGTATCCGCTGCTTCCCTGTCCCCCTGCTAATTAACGCTGCAAGCTGTTACTATCTTAGCATAAGAACGCAGAAATTGACAACTTTTCGAGAAGCATCTATAATATATTATCATGTCTGAAATTACCCTCAGTGAACAGGGAGATACACGTTCCTTGTTCAGAAAGAGTAACATATTCGTAACAGTCAAGGAGGTATTCCCGGTGAATAAACTGCCGCAGATTTCTGAAGCTGAATTTGAAGTTATGAAAATCATATGGAGCCATGCTCCAATCAACACCAATGAAATAACAAAACATTTGCTGCAGACCACAAACTGGAGCCCTAAAACCATCCAGACTCTGATTAAACGCCTGGTAACCAAGGACGCCCTCGCTTACGAAAAGCAGGGCCGGGTATTCGTATACACCCCTCTTGTAAATGAAAACGAATATATCGGCCAGGAGAGCCATTCTTTTCTTAACCGTTTCTATCACGGGGATCTTACGGCTATGGTATCTTCCTACATTGAAAATGACAAACTGTCCGATGCGGAAATTGAACAGCTCCGCTCTCTACTGTCTCAAAAATCAAAGAAAGGAAACCGTTGATATGGCTGAATTTATAATACATTTCATTCTGTGCAATCTGCTAATCAGCGGTAACATCGGACTCTTGTTCATAGCCCGCCGGATATTCCGCCATCACCTGTCCGGCCGTATGCAGTACAATCTTTGGTTTGTTCTGCTGGGGCTTCTGGCAGTTCCTTTCTTTCCGTCCCATTTTACCAGCTTGACACAGTTATTCCCGTGGCTTACATACATGGAGAGATCTCCCGCTTCTAATACCAGAACTGTTATAGAGAGCGCTGCCGGGACAACGATCTCCAAAACTACTGCTTGGATAAACGACTTTACGCTTTCTGTAAATCGGGAATTCCCCTCCATAACCGGATTAATCCTATTTGGAATCTGGAGCCTTGGCGTTTTTGCAATGAGCCTGCTGACGCTAAAATCCTTCCTGCGCCTGCGCCGCCTTGAGAACTCCGCGCTTCCCCTTCAAAATCCGGAAATCCGCAAATTGTATCGCCGCTGCTTAAGCGAGATGAAGCTGACAAACACGATTCCTGTCTATAGTTCTGCGTTTGTGAAATCTCCTATGATTACAGGCTGTCTCAAACCACGCATTTTTCTGCCAATCCTCCTGATTTCTGATTATAAGGAAAGGGATATGCGGTTTATGCTGCTGCACGAACTGCAGCACTATAAACACAAAGACACATTTGCAAACCCTGTCTTGAACCTTATAGGCATCCTGTACTGGTTCAATCCAGTCGTCCTTTACGCCTTGAAAGAAATGTGCGGCGATCGTGAAATCGCCTGCGACAGTTCTGTTTTGGAAATGCTGAAAGCGGATGATTACGAGGCTTACGGCAATACGCTGATTAATTTTACAGAAAAACTCTCTCGGCCGCCATTCCCCTTTGCCGCCGGTCTTGGCGGAACGATGAAGCAGATGAAACGGCGCGTCGTCAACATTGCCGCTTATGAAAAACCCACAGTTTCAAAGCAGTTAAAGGGACTAGCCTCTTTTGCGCTGATTACTTCCTTTCTTCTTGGCTCCGCCCCTTTGCTTTCTGCATTTGCGGCAGAAGACAGCCATTTCCATTGGGAAACTAACTCCAAGCATATTGCTTACGCAGACCTTTCTGCATATTTTGGGGCATACGAAGGCTCCTTTGTATTATATGATACAGGCAACGACTCCTGGACAATCTATAATAGGGATCTTGCCGCCCTGCGAACCGCACCGGACTCCACCTACAAGGTCTACGATGCATTATTTGGTTTGGAAGAAGGAATTATCACGCCAGAAGACTCCGCTATTTCCTGGAACGGCAAAGCCTATCCTTTTCCAGAATGGAACGCCGACCAGACCTTAGGGTCCGCAATGTCCTCCTCCGTAAACTGGTACTTCCAGACATTAGATAAACGGCTCGGATCAGAAGTCATCCGCAGCTACATTCGAAAAATCGGATATGGAAACCAAAGGATAGACGGCGGCCTTTCTTCCTACTGGCTGGAATCTTCTTTAAAAATTTCCCCGCTCGAACAGATCGAACTATTAAGAAAACTGCAGGATAACAGCTTCGGATTCGCCCCTGAAAACATCGCGGCTGTCAAAGACTCCATCTGCCTTGCTTCCTCCGATACAGCCGCGCTCTACGGAAAGACCGGAACCGGCCGGATAAACGAACAGGATGTAAACGGATGGTTTGTCGGTTTTGTGGAAACACCCGGCCGTGCCTGCTTCTTTGCCGTAAATATCGGAGCCAAAAAAGAAGCAAACGGAAGCAGCGCGGCAGAAATTGCAATGTCAATACTGGCTGACAGGAATATTTGGACGAAAAAATAAGAAAAACTTTCCCTTGTAACTTCCTTATAATGAATTATCTCTTGCCGAATTGTCCCATAAATGTTGATTTACTTTTGGCTTCACAATATAAAATCTGATGTGGCTGACACAAAAAATGGAAGAAAACGAGGAAAAAGACAAGTGAAACACATTGTATCACTCTCTTTGCCCCTAAAGCTATGATTTCTTCCAAACCGGCCGCACAAGCGGGCGCTCCTACTCTGGAAAGAAAGAATCCCATTTTCTTGTCCGCATATTTTATTTCATATACCGGAATTGTTCCATTTGCAGAATATAAATTTGCAATTATTTTCGCCGGATTGTTTTTACAAAATCTTTGATCATGTTTTCTGAAAATGTAGTAATACATACCTCTGGAAAACCAAAAATCTTCTCTGTAATATCATTAGGATTCAGAAATGCGTTTTTATTGTCAGGCTCTGTTTAACCTTATCTATTCCATTTTCAGAACCATTCTTTAGCATAGATAATCAAATACTGCCAGTTCTTCATCACCCCCACAGATCTGCACGAATGACAACCGTAACGGCCAAAGACGTAAGCTCTTATTATTGTTCTGATTTATTTTTTCTTAGCCTTCTTCTTCAAATATGAAACATCCTCATCCATGTCCAGAATATGCATTTTCTTATGACAATTAGGACAGAGAGCTACTGCATTAGAAGGTTCATCAATTCCACCTTTTGCAATCCAAACCACATGATGGCACTCCAAGAAAGGTTCTCCGGTTTTGTTATAAAACGGAGCCGGTTTATTGCACAATTGGCATACACCATTCGCCCGTTCTTTAACATATGCCGCAACTTTTCCAGACCGTTCTCGCCGTAAGACTTCAACCGTTTTTGCCTCAGGATGCTTTTTATCAAACTCCTCTAAATCCTTATATAATTTTTTCAGATTTCTCTTATGTTCTGATATCCACTCTGTCTTCAATGGTCTGCCAAGCGTATCATAAAGCCATTTAACATACATTATCAATGACATTTCTTTTGTTCCAGAATGCTGCTCTTTCCATAATATCAGTTTTCTTTGGAGCGTTAATGTATCATCTCCCGATGACAACGGTATCTCCAATTTTTCGCAAAAATAACTCAGATGTCTATCAGAAAAAATTGTAATATACTGATCCGGATAATATACTGCAAGAATTTTGTATCTGAATAATGGCGATAGCATACTCTCCCTGATAGCTTCATAATCCTCTTTTGCCCCGGCTTTAACCAGGTTAATAATCTCCGCCTTTACAACTGCCCACGCTTCCTCCAGTGAATTGCCAAATTTTTCTGTATTCTGGTATTCTCCGTCTTTTTTACTGTACCACACTCCAAACTTTTGTGAACCGGCCAATCCTCTGATATCTCCCATTCGTATTAATTCCATTTCAATGCGATAACAAAAATTCAAATGATCGCCATGCCCGATAGCATAATCTTCCATAGACATTGCTTCCAGTACAGATAAGTTATAGTCACTTGAAAACTTTCTGCTGAGAGAAACAATCCCTGCAATATCGTCAATCAACTTTTCATCTGAATATTTTGCTATATCAGTAAACAATCCGTCCATAATGTCACGCCTCCGTACCAATTTTATGTATCCATTATACTTTATCAGCCTGACAACTAAAAGAATAAAATTTCTGGTTCATCAAAAATTGTCGAAACCCTCCCGCTTTTTTCATAAGGAAAACCTATCCACTAGAAACAGTTTATAGATACACTATATGACAAATTCCTTTACCCACACTGGATAAAGGAATTTGTATATAAATTTTCTATACTTAAATCATTGAACTCTTTCCACCGTCAATTAAAATATTCTGCCCAGTACAATACTTTGATGCATCAGATGCAAAGTAAATCAATATTCCATCCATATCATCTATATCTCCCCATTTTCCAAGAGGAAGACTTGCGGCAATATGCTCTGCAAATTCTCCTGAAAGATGTTCATGCGTCATCTCTGTATCATATACACCCGGACCAATCGCATTAACAGTAATTCCATACGGCGCAAATTCTGCTGCCAGCGCACGTGTAAGATTTATCACGCCAGCTTTGGAAGTATAATACCCGACCTGTCCCTTGTTGGCTGCAACCCCGCCGATTGATGAAGTGTTAATAATTTTTCCATATTTATTTTCAATCATATTAGGCACTATATATTTTGTTACTAGATAAATACTTTTCAGATTGGTATTTAATACCTTATCCCAATCTTCCGTCGTCTGGTCTAAGAATGCGCCTTTAATTACAACGCCGGCATTATTCACCAGAATATCAACATTTCCAAACTCCTCCAATACTTTCTCCGCCATATTCTTTATCTGTTCTTCATCCGTTATATCACACGGAACAGCAATACATTTTACTCCATATTCTTTTTCAATAAATTTTTTATTTTCATCCAGCCTTTCCGCCCTTCTTGCTACAATCGCCACATTAGCTCCTTGCGAAGCAAGCGCCTTTGCCCACTGCGCTCCAATTCCTGATGATGCTCCCGTAACAATGGCGTTTTTACCTTTAATATCAAAATAATTTTTCATACTTTTATTGTCTCCTTATTCATTTTTCGCTAATTTACTAGTTCTATTATTTTTACGCATTTTTCCAAAGATTTTTTGTTCCAGCAATAATAATCCATGTCATAACCAATACTACTGCCATAAATACCACACAAGTAACCAGACTTGTCGCATAAGAGCCAGTTGCCTCATATATCGCGCCATAAATCGGTCCTGACACCGCACTGGCTGCATTTCCCACGCTGGATACAACGCTATAAACGGAACCAAAATGTTTCGTACCCGCTGCTTTACGCACATAAAGCGGCAATGCAATTGACATTAATGCAAAAGCAATACCAAACAGCATGGCACCTACAAACACCATTGTCGCCATACCACCTGAAGATATCAAGAGGATAGAGCCAATAATGCCGCATATAATACCAACCGTAACCGACACTCCCAGTCCGGCTTTATCATTGATCGCTCCTAATGCAACCTTTCCAATAATCAAGCCAATCATCAGCATAGATGATACCGCTGCGCCTTTATTAATTGGAAAACCAATAGATACCGCATACTGTGTAATCTGAGGTTGGAAATTTGCAATAAAAAATAAACCGGCTGCTATAATAAAAATCATATAAATCCAAGGTCTTTTTAAAGACTCTTTCAAGGTGTCCCCTGATAGTTCAATTTTCTGCCCTCCATCGCCTTTCTGTATCGTATTAATTCCGTAAGGCTGAAGACTTTTTTCAAACGGATCTCTCCGAATACCAATCAAGGCAACTGGGCAGGATATAAAAATACTAAGAATCCCCATAATCACAACTGTTGTCCGCCATCCCATATTTACAACAAGATTTCCTGCAACTGGAGCCCAAATTGCGCCGCCAATATTTGAAAAAGCCATGCAGATACCCATAACAAATCCAATTCTTGTCACAAACCATTTATTCATCAATGTCGGAACCAAAATAAATGTAATAAGGGAAAGTCCAAATCCATTAATTATACCAGAAATCCAAAAATATACCGGCTTATTATAAAGTGCCATCAGCGCTGTTCCAATACCCGGAAGCGCAGCAAAAAAAGCCACTACAATCCTCGCATTGTATCTTTCAAACAACAGTCTGGAAACTGGCTGGCAGACGGCTATTGTAAGTGTAACAAACGTAAAATATGAAGACAGGCTTACCATATCAATTCCCGTATCAGCATTAGCTCCTGCCAGAAAAACAGTCATACAGTTCGCTATAATCCCAACTGTACTAAACATAATTACACAGCAGCATCCCATAACAACCCATCCATAATGTACCTTTTTTGAGTCGTGCTCATATTTCTACCTCTTTCTCTTTCTTTTGACTATTAATTTTCGAATACTATAAAAAACAAAACTATGAAATAGGAATGAGCAGGGAATTTTTTGATATCTTACAGTCAAAATTGTATAAGAGCCAAGCAAAAAAAGCCATCGCACTTGGATTAACCAATAAATCCGAAGCTCTGGTACACAAATTTCATGATTATATCTTGAAAAATATTTATTCCTGCATCGACTCCTCACTCTCTAGTGCCGATTACGAACACCCTGCCCTAGATATCCTTAAAAAGCATGACGAAAAATTCAAAACCGAATATTATATTACACTCTGTAAATTCCCGTTAAAGACGGTTTTTACAGCTAAATTGTTTTTAACTGGATT
>CAJURK010000018.1 GCA_910588745.1 uncultured Dorea sp.
TTTTAAAATATTTGACATTTTTTCACCTACTCTATAATTTACTCTTATCCTTTCTGCACCTTCTGACGATATACTTAAATATAATACTATTTAAACACATTAGATGAAGGTGGTACTAATATTATGGATAACATGCTTGAAATGTATCTTTACGAGACAAACACTCTTTTGGAGCAGCTAGATGAACTTTTAATAGAAGCAGAAAAGAACAGGGATTTCACTACAAACGATGTGAATGAAATTTTCCGTAGTATGCATACTATTAAGGGCTCATCTGCCATGATGGAATTTTCCACATTGATGGAAATTGCCCATCATATAGAAGATCTTTTCTTCTATATCCGTGAAAACGGACTGGATTCTATGGACGAGTCGCATAAGAGCGATTTGTTCAACCTGATGTTCCAGTCTACCGATGCCCTTCGCAATGAAGTCGAAAAAATCGAAAACGATGAGCCTCTTAGCACTAATATCGACTCAATCATTGCAAATATTAATAGTTTTTTGGAAAAAATCAGCGGTTCAGGGAGCGGTTCTTCTGAAAATGCTGAAAACAATACCTCACAGGCAGAAAGTACCGATACGATACCTGCTGCTGACGAACAACAGATTGCTATTATTAATCAGGAACTTGCAGGCTGTCCATCCAGCGACCTTCCTTATTTTATACGGGTTCATTTTGAACAGGGTTCCGGTATGGAGCATCTGCGCGCTTTTATGACTGTAACTGCGTTAAAAGACCTGGATCTTCAGTTTGAATATTATCCGGAAGATGTAGAGACAAACAGCGATACGATAGAAACCATTATTGAGAATGGTTTCTTCATCGGATTATCTTCGCAGGCAGACGTGGAGAGGGCTGTCCATGTGATTAAAGAGCAAAACAGCGTAGAGACTTATGAAGTTATAGAAAATGCTACGGTAAAGCAGAAAGAAAAGAAGCCGGAAGTACCTGCGTCTGCAGCTCCGGTTAACGAAACGCCTTCACAGGCTCCTAAGCAGAACGCGGCTCCCGCTCCTGCGCAGAACACTTCGCAAGCTCCTGCATCACACAATACACCGGTAAAACAAAGCTTGATCAGCGTTAATCTTTCCAAACTGGACAGTTTGGTTGCTATTGTCGGAGAGATTGTTATTACAGAGTCTATGGTTACATCTTCTCCTGATCTGCAGAACTTAAAGCTGGATAACTTTACCAAATCTGCGCGCCAACTGCGGAAGCTTACCGACGATCTTCAGGACATTGCTATGTCTCTCAGGATGGTTCCTGTGTCCGGTACCTTCCAGAAGATGAACCGTATTGTACGGGATATGAAGAAAAAACTGAATAAAGACGTTCGCCTTACGATTATCGGCGAGAATACAGAAGTAGACAAAACCATCGTGGACAGCATCGGCGATCCGATTATGCATATTGTCCGTAATTCTATGGATCATGGCATCGAAGAAAATGTGGAAGACCGTATTGCTGCCGGTAAGAATCCACAAGGCGAGATTATCTTATCTGCCGCTCATACAGGAAGCGAAGTTATCATTTCCATCAGCGACGACGGTCAGGGTATGGACCCGGATAAGATTCTTGCCAAAGCTGAGCGCAACGGTATTCTTTCAAAACCAGCCAGCGAATACTCTCAAAAAGAGATTCTTTCCCTGCTTATGCTGCCCGGCTTCTCAACCAATGAAGAAGTTACAGAATTTTCCGGACGTGGCGTAGGTATGGATGTTGTCAAGAAAAATGTAGAATCTGTAGGCGGTACTATCACAATTACCAGCGAGCTTGGCAAAGGAAGCTGTACTTCTCTTAAAATCCCGCTTACTATGGCAATTACGGACGGTATGGAAGTGTCCGTTGGCAATTCTATGTTTACCATTCCGATTGCCAATATCCGCCAGTCCTTTAAGCCGCAAAAAGATGAAGTCCTTCTGGATGCAAGCGGCAACGAGATTATAAAGTGCCTGAATGATTTTTATCCTATCATACGAGTACATCAGTTATATAACATTGATACCGAGATTACTAATATTGAGGATGGTATTTTAATCTTGGTTGATGCTGCCGACAAGTCTTACTGCCTGTTCGTTGACGAACTGCTTGGAGAGCAGCAGGTTGTAGTAAAACCGCTTCCTTCTTTCTTAAGTAACTTTAATATTAAGGATTCAGGTATCAGCGGCTGTACAATCTTAGGCGACGGCAATATCAGCTTAATCCTAGACGTTAGAAGCTTATATGCAGCATTTTATAATCAATACTAAAATGAACTTAGAATCGGAGGAAGAATTATGTCAGCAGATACTTTAGAAAATACAACTGTTCAGGAAGTTATGGAAGGAGACGCTCACGTTTCCACCGAACGTTTCCTTACCTTTAGTTCTAACGGACTGAATATTGGTGTAAGCACAAATTACGTAATTGAGATCATTACCAATCACTCCATTACAATGCTTCCACTTGCGCCGGACTATGTAAAGGGTATTATCAACCTGCGCGGACAGATTATCCCTATTATTGATATTCGTCTGCGTATGGGTAAGCCTTCTATTGACTATACAAGCTCTACCTGTATTATTGTTTTGGATATTAACTCTATTCAGATTGGTATTATTGTAGATGCAGTTCAGCAGGTTATGGATATAGATCAGAGCCAGATTTCTCCAGTCCCGGTTGAAAATCAGCAGGAACTTATCAGTGGAATGATATCATCCGGCGACCGTTCTGTAATTCTTTTCTTAGACTGCGAACAGCTTGTACAGACCTATTAATACACGAAGGAGCCTCATGTTACTATGTTAACTATTAATGATAAAGATTTTGAACGCTTATACAAATTCATACATCAAAACTATGGCATTGATTTATCCAAGAAACGGCAACTGATTGTAGGACGGCTTTCCAATACGATCCTTTCCATGGGATTTTCATCGTTTCAGGAATACATAGATCATTTGATTAATAACAAAAAGCCAGAAGATCTAGAACTTATGTTAAATAAGCTTACAACAAATTATACCTTTTTTATGCGGGAGGGCGCGCATTTTGAATACTTTACCAATACGATTCTTCCTTATTTAGTAGAAACGAAGAAAGACCGCGTCCTCAGTATTTGGAGCGCCGGATGTTCTTCTGGTGAAGAACCTTACACCATTTCTATGCTTTTAAAAGAGTTTTTTGGTTCTAAAGCCAGTCTTTGGGACACCAGGGTGCTTGCAACCGACATTTCACAAAACGCGTTGGTTGCGGCAACCAACGCAGTTTATGACGAAGATTCGCTAAAGGAGTTGTCGCCGGCATGGAAGAAGAAATATTTCATACCCGTAGGGGAACCGGGGACTTATACCGTAACTCCGGAAATTAAGTCTAACGTAATTTTCAGAACCTTTAATCTTATGGATCCCATCAAATTCCGACTGAAATTTGATGTTATTTTCTGTAGAAATGTTATGATTTATTTCGATCAGGCGACAAAAGAAGCTTTAGTGAACCGATTTTTTAATGCGTCTAATCCAGGAGGTTATCTCCTGATCGGCCATTCAGAAAATTTGAGCAAAACGGCAACGCCTTACAAATATTTAATGCCTGCAACTTATCGTAAAGTTTAAGATCAAAGCTGCTTCTGGTATTTTCAGAAGCGGCTTTTCACAGTTATTTATGAAAGGAGTAATCTATGTCTACAAATATTAAAGTACTTGTTGTTGATGATTCTTCTCTCTTTCGCCAGATGATCATGGACCACCTTTCAGCTCAGCCTGGCATTGAGGTTGTAGGATATGCCATCAACGCATATGATGCTAAGAGAAAAATTCCTCTTTTAAAACCGGATGTTTTAACATTGGATGTTGAGATGCCCGGCTTAAATGGAATTGAATTTTTGAAACAATTACTTCCTACCAATCCGATTCCTGTCATTTTGGTTTCTTCGCTAAATTTAAGTGTATTTGACGCATTGTCTGCCGGCGCAATTGATTTTGTCAGAAAACCGGATATGACTGCGTCTAATTCTAAAACTGTATTTTTTGCTTCTCTTGTACCAAAAGTCAGAGCGGCGTCAATAGCAAAAGTCAGACCTGCCAGACAGTCTGCATTTGTTCCCGCCGCTAACAATCAAACCCGTATACAGCCGCAGAACCAGGGCGTTGCAAAGCCTATGCCTTTCCCTCCTCTTTCACGAACAGTTCTTGATTCCACGATCATTGGAATCGGCGCTTCTACAGGAGGAACGGAAGCTACCCTTGCCGTTTTGCAAAAACTTCCCGCTAATATTCCGGGAATTGTAATTACACAGCATATGCCTGAAGGTTTTACCGCCATGTATGCACAGAGACTCAACCGAATCTGCAGTATGGAAGTCAGAGAAGCTAAAAATGGGGATATCATTCACCCTGGACTCGCGTTGATTGCTCCAGGCGGTAAACAGATGGAGGTCATCCGATCCGGACGCAACTATATCGTTCAGTGTCATTCCGGCGCTAAGGTAAGCGGCCATTGCCCTTCCGTAGACGTACTCTTTAGTTCTATAGCAAAGAATGTTGCCATTAATAAAGTAGGAATCATTATGACGGGTATGGGAAGAGACGGCGCCGACGGTTTATTAAAGATGCGCCAAAGCGGCGCATTTACCATCGGCCAGGATAAAGAATCCTGCGTCGTATACGGAATGCCTATGGTAGCCTTCAATATCGGCGCCGTTTGTACGCAGGCTTCTTGCGACAACATTCCTTCTGTATTACTGAATCATTTAAAAAAATAGTTACTGTTTCCAGTCAAAATAAATAACACATGGACAATAACATAAAATAAAAAGTTTGCGCTGCAGATACGCAAACTTTTTATTTTTGTGTTATGATTCCGGAAGTTATGCCGATAATTATAGTATAACAGGTAAAACTATGTTATACCTACAGCTTTGAAGACAATTATAGTAAGGAGTTAAGTATGAAGATCACTACAAATAACATAATCAAAAATTATACAGATTTACGCATTCATACAAAGGAAAATTCAACTCCTCCTACAGTTTCAAATGATGGACACAGTTTTGATGAAATAATCATAAAATCAAACCCCAGAGACATTGAGGAACATACTTTTGCGAAGTCTCTTTCCCGCAAATTATCCTCTGAGGTGAATACTGCCGCATCTGCTGAGAAGATTGAACAGCTTCAAAATCAGATTTCAGCGCATACCTATCATGTTGATGCTTACGCGATCGCATCCAAAATGCTTTTAGTTTAGGAGGATGCCTGCAATATGAGTGAATTTTCAAATTTTATAAAAATTATAGAAGAGTTCATTGATTTTTTTGATCATCTTATTCCAATAGAACAGGAAAAATTGGAGGCCGCTATTAAGAATCGCGTATCCTTTGTAGAAGAATGTATGCACAAAGAACAGGCTGCCGTCCTGCGGCTCCGCGGACTGGAACAAAAGAGAGAGAAGGAGCAGGAAAGACTTGGCATGAAAGACTATTCTTTTCGTCAAATCTTGGATCGTGTTCCTGAAGATGTTTCCTCTGTTTTGAAACCTTTATTCGACCGGATGTCAGAACAGGTGCGTCAATTCCAGTCTATCAGCGACAATGCAAAGGATATTATTGAAGTCAACCTTCATGTAATACAGTCTTCGCTTGCCGAAAAAGCGCCAGGCAGGGAGACTTATTCTGCGTCAGGTCAAAAAAAGGATCATGATACTACTAAACACTTTACAAGTCGTTCAGTTTGATGAATTAGGAGGATATAAATATGATACGTTCCACATTTGCCGGTTTTACCACCGCGCACCTTGCCATGGCTGCTAGCCAGCGCGCTCTTGATGTTACCGGCCAGAATATCGCTAATATTAATACAGAAGGCTATACCCGTCAGCGTCTGGATATTGCCAGTTTGAATACGCAGAAGGGTGATTTCTATAACGCTAATTCTACAATTAAGGTAGGTTATGGTGTTGAAATGACAGGTGTGTCACAACTTCGTGATCCATTTCTTGACGCACAATATCGTTCTCAGATCAGTAAGCTTGGAACTACCGACGCCCATGCCGCTGGATTTGAACAATTAGCTACTATATTTGACGAGTCTACGATGCAGGGAGTAAGATCGGCATTTATCTCTCTTTCAAGTTCCCTTAGCACGCTTTCTACTCAGGCAGGAAATAAAGAGAATGATACGGCGGTTCGTTCTAATATGCAGGTTCTTTTGAATCTTTTCCGTGAGAATTCTGTCCGGCTGAATGATATCAGAGAAGACATGCAAGTAGGGTTTGAGACTACGGATATCAAAGATTTGAATGGTATTCTCGAAAATATCGCTCAACTGAACTCCAATATTAAAAACAGCCAGATTCTTGGTAATCCTGCGCTCGAACTACAAGATCAGAGAAATCTTCTGTTAGATGAACTTGGAAGTTATCTTCCAATTACCGCCAATTATGAAGATGTAACAATCGGACCAGATCAGACGGTAGAGATTCTAAAAGTTAATTTTACTGATACAAATGGACAGATACATACATTGGTTTCAGACGGACGCTTCGGAAGTTTTGACGTGGATATTTATGGTCAGCCGGTTACCTTGACTCTGACAGATACCAATAGTACGACCAAGCAGATTGCCGGCAATGTAAAAGACGTAGATGGAAAAGATCAGTATGTTGACCTTTTAGGCTCCGGTACAATAAAAGGTACTCTGGATTTTCTGAATAAATCCGGTGATTTTGATAATAGCGATTTCAAAGGTCTAGGCTACTACGAGAAAGCATTGGATTCTCTGGTACGTACCTTCGCAGAGATGTTCAACGAAGCCAATAAAGAATTAAAAAAGGATGCTGATGGCAATCCCATTCAGGCAACCGACGCAAGTGGTAATCCTATTTTTAAATTAGATGAAAATGGTAACCCTACTACTGAACCAGTATATGAATATATTGACCGTCCTTTATTTGAGACCCCGGATCCTACCAAACCATTTTCCGCTTCTAATATTAAGGTAGCGTCTGGTTGGCTTGACGGTACTTATGGAATTACCATTTCAAATAAGGTTATAAATAATGGCACTGGTTCAACTGCTGATGAAAATATTTTGAATATGGTAAAACTGTTAGATAAAAGCATTGATTTTGAATCAAATGGAATTAAGTTCTACACAGGAAGCTTTCACGATTGTTTTGCTAACATTGAAAATACATTAGGTATTGATGCAAAGTCTGCGAATACGCTTCTGGAAAATCAGATTGCCGTATTAAACCAAACATCCAATTCCAGAGATGGTGTTTCCGGTGTACAGCTTGACGAAGAAGGTATGAGCCTGCTCCATTATAATCAATCCTATAATGCTGCTGCAAGATTAATGACAACTCTAGACGAGGCTCTTGATAAACTGATAAATGGCACTGGCGTAGTTGGAAGGTAACAGGAGGTTTAATATGAGAATTACTACGAATGCAATTTTAAGAAATTATAAATCAAATCTTGGAACATCTTTAAAGAATCTGGACACTGCAAGAACTAGAGTTATGACTCAAAGAAGGTTTAACTCTACTGCGGAGGATCCGTCCAGCGCTTTAAGGGCTGCTGTTTTAGAACGCAAATATGTAAAAAACGAGGATTATCTGAATATTGTAAAAGATGTACAATCTTTTCAGGATTCTCAGGAAGATGCAGCTATGCAAATTGAAACAATTGCGAAAACACTTAGCAAACGTTATGGTCTGGAAGCCCTTAACGGAACAAATGGTTCTTTAGAAACTAGAGAGACTTATGCGGACGCGTGGAGAGGCGCACAACAGAGCCTTCTTTTGAGTTTAAATGCCAGTTATGAAGGTAAGTATGTTTTTGCAGGAAGCGATGGAAAAAATCCGCCTTTTAAATTAGAAGACGTGCCTGCAGATCCTGCTAATCCCGATGCTCCTAAGCAAAGATTATTATACCGCGGCGTAGATGTTACAAACGGTGATCCAAAGGTGTTAGAAGCATTATCGAAAGATACGCTATATGTTGATTTGGGTTTTGGACTCAATGTGGAGGGCGATGTAAACGATGTTTCTATCGAATCTTCCAGCGCCTTTAACACTAGCCTTCCGGGAATTAATCTTGCTGGTTTTGGAGTCGATGATGAAACAGGCTTAACTAAGAATATGATTCTTCTTTGCGGTGAGATTGCCGATGTTTTAGAAGCCGAAGATTTTGATAGAGATAAATACTCAGAACTGTTAGCACAATTTGATAAAGGACGCAATAATGTACTCGAAAAAGTAACCGTTCTTGGTACGCAGACTGAGTTTCTTACAACTACAAAAGATAGATTAGAAACCAGCAGTATTAGCCTTTCAACACAGATTGATAATGTCGTTAATATTGATATGGCAGAAGCTATCATGAATTTCTCTTGGGCGCAGTATGCATACAATTCTGCATTGAAGGTTGGAAATAATATTTTAACACCTTCTTTTATCGATTTTATGAAATAGTTTATTTATATTATGAAAGAAAGGAGGTAGGCATTAATGAATCAACTTATTAAAATTACAACTGTTCCTATTCAATACGAATTGAAAATTAATAATGCTCGTTTTGAACGTCAAAGTGCGCAGGCAGAACTTGAAATCAGCAGAAAAAAAGGCGGTCTTTCTATCAAGAGCCGTCCTGTAAAGTTAAATTTAGATTCTTCTGCTGCAAGAAGTTCTGTTGTTCCAACCACAACTCAGTCTGTTTCACAGTCTGCTAAAAAAGGTATTGACGCTGCATACAGCGCTACTGCGCAGTTGGCACAAGAGGGACAGCTCTTGTTAAAAGCTGATATTGGCGAAGATGTAATTGGACAGATCATGAAACAGAGAACAGCCGCACCCACCGGAGAATTCCAACTTGGGTTTACTCCTTCTGCTCCGGTAGATATTAATTATCAAGCTGCTGATTTGACAATCAATTATGAAATGGATAAATTAAATTTTGACTTAAAAGTTCTAAACGGAAATTATGAATTTATCCCTGGCAATATTGAAATGTCAATTACACAGCATCCTGACGTTTTAATTGAGTATGTGGGCGGACCGATCTACGTACCGCCAAGTGCTGATCCAAATTACGTTGATGTAAGGGCTTAATAAAAAGCCCTTACTTTTATTCTCAGGAGGTGTCATACATTGAATATTAATGCAAAATACTTTGGCGAAGTTTCTTATGAAAAAGATGATACAATTCATATTATCAATGGTTTGTTTGGATTTGAATCCTATACATCTTATCTTCCCCTTTCTTTTCAGGAAGATGATTCCATGATTTCCTTACAGAATCTGGAAGACGAAACACTTTCTTTTATACTTATAAACCCGTTCATGATATATCCGGATTACAGTCCAAAATTATCAAAGAATGATTTGAAAGAATTAGAAGCAAACTCTATAGAAGATATATCCTTTTATGTTATTAGCGTTATTAGAGATTCTGTTGACAAATCAACAGTAAATTTAAGGGCTCCTCTTGTTGTAAATGCTTTAAACCGAAAAGCAAAGCAGATTATGTTAGACCAACCAGAATATACATTTCGCCACATCCTTGGTAATATTAAACAAAAGGAGGGCAAATAGTTATGTTAATATTACAGCGCAAGAGGAATGAATCCCTTTCTATTAATAACAACGTTACTATTTCTGTAATGGAGATAGGAACAGACTGGGTAAAACTTGCCATTGACGCTCCCAAAGAAATACCCGTTCTTCGTTCCGAGTTAAAAGAAGCTGCTGATGAGAACAAAAAAGCATCTGTTGAAGTTCCTCAAAATGTATTAAATGAAATTTTTAAAAAGAAATGAATAGAAGCTGTTACACGATCAACCTGATATTCAGGCTAGTTGTAACAGCTTCTATTCATTCATTACAATTGACTTTAATAACTTTTTTACCATTCATTCGATCATAAGGACAAAAAATCAGGCATTATATGCTATACTGCACAATCCACTACAACCGCTACTGGCGCTGATACCACAGAAACACTTACAGCCTCAGATACACTCCCAGCTACTGCATCTACCATGCTTCCGGTTTGTCCTGCAAGCGCTCCCGGCGATAAATTCTCTGCATACTGTTCTGCAATTTGACGAAAACGTTCATCATCCAAAGATGGTTTCGGCATCACATCATCCAGATGCGAAGTCTGACAATGTTCCTGCCCTTTTCTTGCTATCTTCTTACGTCTAAGTTCTTCTGCAAGCTGTCTGGCAAGCTTCTCCTTCAGCTTTTTCTCAGCTGCTCTTCTCTGAAGATTTAAATTTTCTTCCTTATGAAGCCTTGAAATTTTAATATTACCGCTCTGTATTACTGATTTTATCTTCCTCACAATAGCTGCCGCTTCTGCCGGATCTTTTACCTGTGCCTTTACTTTTTGAATTTCTCCATACTTAGCAGATATCAGTCCTCTAACTGCAGGTACATTTTTTGCACTGGCAAGCCGCATCATATTTGTACTGTGAGAATAATTATATTTAGTAGTAGCGCTTTTCTTCTTTGCATACTTGGAGTAGAAATTTGTAGACTCTCTATCTCTCCAATAGGTTGGATAAATCTTTTCTTTATCTCTTTCCTTTGTTGCCGTCCACATCGAGACCTTGCCATCGTCATCAATGACTAATCCCATACTTACAAGCTCTTTATCTTTCAAAAATGCTCCCGTCTGGGCCGATTTTTGATAGCTGCTTAAATGACGAAGAATATTTTCCACATGATTCTTAACATCCTCGTCTTTACTCATCTTTTCCAACAGTTCCGGAGAAATTGCCACGTTATTCTTCCCCTTTTTAGTGGAACCATATTGCCCAACCTGGCTATTATTATCAAAAGAAACAAAGCTGAAATTAATATGTTTGTAATTTTCCTTAAGGTAATTCATCATCTCAACTACGCCGGATTGGGTTGACGTACTATCGTTCTTAACTTCTTTTAGGGAATCTGTCTGAGACAATCCTGCGGGTGCGGAACTTAATGAATTTAAATATGTCTTCTCGCTTTTTACCTGCATAGGAATCCCTCTTTTCCATCTATGTTTTATATTATAATATCGACGGATTTTCCTTTTTACATAAGCTTTATTACTTTTTTAAAACCATTTTTATTACAATTTACAGATATATCTTCTATTGTGCCGACACATTCGCGGCTACTACATATGTTCAAGTATCACCTGCTGAATCTGTTTCTGTACTTTATCGGCAATTTCCTTCGTTTTCATATTTTTATAATCGTCATAATATAACGGAGGAAGAAAATGTACCTGAACGGTTACTGGACTTATTGTATTGGTGTCAAATGGTTTAAAAGAATTAATCAGCGCTACCGGTACAATGGGACATTCGGCCTTTGTAGCCGCCTTAAAACTTCCTGCCTTAAAGCTCTGCACTTGATTACCTTCTTTTGATCGAGTTCCTTCCGGAAATATTACATAATTTCTTCCTTTTTTTACCTCATTTGTAACATTTCCAATTATTTGCATTGACTGTCTGATATCTTCCCTGTCCATGAGATATCCCTTCATACAAGCGATGACTTGTTTTAGAAATTGAACATCCTTAATTTCCTTTTTTGCCACTACAGAAAACGGAATAGAACAAGCTTCTACAATTGCCAGCACATCATATAATCCCTGATGATTGGGAAAAAATATAAATCCGCTTTTATTCGGAAGGTTTTCTTTTCCATGTACATCAATGGTTACGTTTCCGCCTTTATTTGCCCGAAGAACGATAAATCTCAGCATCCTATAATGCTGTTCTTCCGTATATTTCTCCACATGAGATGCATAGTAGCACAATTTACACCACATAAATGGCACCAAAAATATATTTCGGAATACCATAAGAAGTATTCTTTTCATAATGTTAAAAACTCCTCTCTATTGAAACAGGTAAGCTGTTAAATCCAGATCTTCTATTTCTCCTGCTTCTTTATCATAAGTTATATCAAAATATCTAATATACAGTACGCTTCCCTTTTCATCTTTCAGGTCAACACGGCAGTGTTTCAGATAATAGTCGTCTATATCTACATGATGATACTCTTTATCCATATGATGATGCTCTTCATCTTCTATATGTTCTAAACCGTAATCAATATAACCTTCTATCGTTTCTTTCAGATTGGCGTATAGAATTACCTCTTCTTTCTCGCTAATAACAAATCCCAAATGTTTTAAATTCGGCGCAGGATCTCCGTAATTCATATTGTACTGCACTATCTGCATTTTGGAATATCCGCTTATATCCAAATTATTTACACGTTCTTCCGTGCCAATACTAATGTCAGAAGAATAGTATCTGTCATTTGCCGCGCTGTAAAATTCTTTGATTTCTTCTATCTCTTCCGACGTATACTTTTCATCAATGAATTTTTCACTGTCCTCAAGATCTACAAGATACGAATAAGCTCCATATATTTTTTGCTTCGTTTCCTCTGATAACTCTCCTCCACTTCTATACTGCTCCATAATCTTTTGCTGGCTGAATGCTGATATATGATACATATTGACGCCGGGAAATAACAATGCAATCACAAAAGCAGCTGCGATCACTCCAAACATTCTTCCCGTATATCTGTGAAATCTATAATATATTACCAGATAAATGATCTCGAGTAAAATCCACATGACTCCTAAATATCTGTCAGGCGTCACTCCATACTGTCCGATTCTTACTCCAATTGAATAAATCTGAAAGAATACCAACGGTATAAATAGTAATGGAAGTTTCACGGATATCTTGTGCCAAAAAGATCCCTTTTCTATAGACTCCATCATCGTCCATGTTGGCATTGCCAGAATAAAAAGCCCTGCTAAAATCGAAAATAGCTCATTTGACGGTACATTTCTCAAAATAAAAATCTTTATTACATACAGGTAGATAATGGCAAATATTAGTATTGTAAGAGGAAACAGTACATATTTAACAAGAATTTCTGAAAATGCATCTTCTCTTTTTTCTGTTTCGGAAAAAGCATAAATAGTAGAAGGAACATAAAAAAATCCGATTACCAAAATAAGCATTCTCCCAAATACATCAAAATAGAAATCATTGCCCAAAAAAAGAGCCTGGATAATTAATCCTACAGACAACGCGCCGATATTTAAAATTGCATAAATGATATGGACTTTTACCAGATTAGAAAAAACCCTTATAGCAAATTGAGGAAGCAGCAATCCCGAACGTCTGTAGCTATAATATATTCCCATAGCAACGCAAAATATAATATAACTTGTCCTAATTCTTACAGTCCATGTATCCTCGAATAGCACGGTATCAAAATACCGATATTGATAAACCAGAAAACCAGACAAAACTGCCGTAATAAGAATACAGCCTATTTTCAAGGGTAATTTCTTTGCAAAGGCCGACTCGCTAAAATATATTCCGACGCTGAACCATACGAAAAATGGCAGAATATAGTCTATGATAACACCATCGATATCATCTATACACAAAAAAGCTAAAATCGTCGCCAAAGCTATTACAGACATAGTACACGGATATTTCAAAATTGTATTCTTTATTTCCAAAGAAATCTGATTCCATAATTCTCTTATTTTTTCCCTTTTTAACATGACATACTTCCCTAAAGTATTTGATCTTTTACTCTTTACAGACAAATGATAATATAATGAATGTAATTCAAAAATAAAACATATTAAACCATTTATCAGTATAACCTTAACATATATTCAAGTCAATGATTGCAGTTTGTTTCTAGTAGGATTATACTATAATTAGTTTTAATTCACAGAATATCTTTCATGTGTAAGATATTACAACTAAGTTTATCGACAATTGATAAGGAGGAACTAAGAATGACCACTAACATTCATATGGAACAGTTAAAAAAAGATGCTGTAGAAATATTCTGCAGCGGCTTTGCATGTTCCGAATCTGTAATTTACGCCCTTCGTAAACATTTTCAAATCGATCTGTCAGACGACGCTATTGCCATGAGCAGCGGATTTCCCTGGGGACTTGGCGGGGGAGGCTGTCTCTGCGGCGCAGTAGCCGGGGCCACCATGATAATCGGATATTTCTTTGGACGTACTACCCCTGGAGATCCAAAAAATGTAAGATGCTTCGCTCTTACAGAAGAATTTCACGACGCTTTTAAAAATAATTTCAGCGCTGCCTGCTGCCGGATTCTCACCAAGAACATGGAAAGGGATTCACAGGAAAGAAAAAATCATTGTATTAAAATGGTAGAATTCGCTGTAGAAAAAACTGCGGAAATTATTATACGCGAACTTGCCGCTGATGCATAGTCACATATATGCTATATAAAAACACTGTACCTCAACTAAGAAAAACAAAATTTATTACATCAATATGAATCCTTTTACAGTAAAATACTGTGTAAACGGTATTAATTCTCTGTCTTTCTTTCAAGATACAGTGTTTTTTATTGCCATACCCTCAATATAAAAGAAAATATATATTGAGGGTAAATAAACGATATTTCATTATTCCTTTTCAGATTCTGTCAATTTGTCCCTTTCTACTTTCTCTGAATCCGTTTCTGTTGATTCTCTTTTTTCTTCGTTTTTTTCACGTTGAAGATTTCTCTTTTCTTCTTCTTTTTCCTCGTCCCTTACCTTTTCGATACTTGCTACTGTTGTATCGTCTTTTAAGTTAATCAACTTTACGCCTGACGTAATCCGGCCAAGAATAGAGATTCCGCTGCAGAACATCCGAATAATGATTCCATCCGTATTTACAATCATGATTTCCTCATCCTCGCTGACCGCCTTAATGCCTACTACGTTACCTGTCTTTTCTGTGATCTTATAGCACTTTACGCCCTTTCCACCCCTGTTTTGAGCCGTAAATTCCTCCAACAAAGTACGTTTGCCCATACCCTTTTCAGATACGATAAGAAGTTCGTTTCCCTGGGTTACAAGCTGCATTCCGATTACCTCGTCACGGTCTGCCAAATTGATGCCTCGAACTCCCATGGAAGTCCTTCCCGTGGCCCTTACGTCTGTTTCTGCAAAACGGATACATTGTCCGTATTTCGTTGCAAGGATGATTTCTTGTTTACCGTCGGTAAATTTTACCTCAATCAGTTCGTCGTCTTCCCGAAGCGTAATCGCGGCAAGGCCATTTTTCCTTATGTTGGCAAAATCAATGACCGGCGTTTTCTTTACCAATCCTTTTTCAGTTGCCATAACAATGTATTCGCCCTCCCTATATTCATCCAGAGGAATAACCGCGCTGATCTTTTCATCCGGCATAAGCTGCAAAAGATTAATAATTGCCGTTCCTCTTGAAGTCCTGGAAGCTTCCGGTATCTCATACGCCTTCAATCGATATACGCGTCCTTTATTGGTAAAAAACATCAGATAATGGTGCGTATGGGTCATGAATAATTCTTCCACATAATCTTCTTCAATAGTCTGCATACCTTTGATTCCCTTGCCGCCGCGATTCTGCGCTTTAAAGGTATCCTCAGACATTCTCTTGATATATCCAAGCTTTGTCATGGTAATGACAACATCTTCCTTTGGAATCAAATCTTCCATAGAAATATCAAATTCATCAAATCCAATGGATGTTCTTCTCTCATCCCCATACTTATCCCGGATAATAATGATCTCTTCCCGGATAACGCCAAGAAGAAGCTTCCGGTCTGCCAAAATAGCCTTTAACCGGTCAATCTTTGCCATCAGCTCCTTATATTCGCTTTCCAGCTTTTCACGCTCCAAACCGGTAAGGGCCCTTAGACGCATATCTACAATCGCCTGCGCCTGCACATCAGACAATTCAAACTGCCGGATCAGCTCTTCTTTGGCTTCCTGCACATTGGCAGAATTTCGGATAATCCGGATAACCTCGTCAATATGATCCAAAGCTATCAGTAATCCTTCCAAAATATGAGCGCGTTCCTGCGCTTTGTTTAACTCATATTTTGTACGTCTGGTTACGACCTCTTCCTGATGCGCCAGATAGTGTTTCAACATATCAAGAATGTTCATAACCTTTGGCTCGTTATTTACCAGAGCCAGCATAATCACTCCAAAGGTATCCTGAAGCTGGGTATGCTTATACAACTGATTTAAGATAATATTCGGATTTACATCTCTTCTAAGCTCTATACAAATCCGCATACCTTCTCTGCTGGACTGATCGCTTAACTCAGTAATTCCATCGACCCGTTTATCTCTTACCAATTCTGCAATTTTTTCAATCAAACGGGCTTTATTTACCATATATGGAAGTTCTGTAACAATAATCCGGTTCTTTCCGTTCGGCATAGCTTCAATATCCGTAACCGCCCTCACACGAATCTTTCCACGGCCGGTCCGGTAAGCTTCCTCAATTCCCCTGGTCCCAAGAATCGTCGCCCCAGTTGGAAAATCCGGTCCCTTAACAATTTTAAGAATGTCTTCCATGGTTGTTTCATCGATTTCCTCCACCTGGTCGTCTATGATTTTTACAACCGCGTTAATCACTTCTTTTAAATTATGAGGAGGGATATTGGTGGCCATCCCTACCGCAATGCCGGAAGTTCCATTCACCAGGAGATTTGGAAACCTTGAGGGAAGAACTACCGGTTCTTTCTCTGTCTCGTCAAAGTTCGGCGCGAAATCAACCGTATCTTTATTAATATCTGCGGTAAGTTCCATGGAGATTTTACTTAAACGTGCTTCCGTATAACGCATGGCAGCCGCGCCGTCTCCGTCTACCGAACCAAAATTACCGTGACCGTCAACTAAAGGATATCTGGTTGACCACTCCTGAGCCATATTAACCAGCGCTCCGTAAATAGAACTGTCGCCGTGAGGATGATATTTACCCATGGTATCTCCCACAATACGCGCGCATTTTCTATGGGGCTTATCCGGTCCGTTATTCAATTCAATCATTGAATATAAGATTCGTCTCTGTACCGGTTTCAAGCCGTCTCTTACATCCGGAAGCGCCCGAGATGCGATAACGCTCATGGCATAATCAATGTAAGAAGTTTCCATTGTTTTTTTCAAATCCACTTCATGGACTTTATCAAAAATATTATCTTCCATAATTCCTCCTAGATATCAAGGTTCTGAACATATTTAGCATTTTCCTCAATAAATTCTTTACGCGGCTCAACCTTATCTCCCATCAGCGTGGTAAAGGTAAGATCAAGTTCAGAAGCGCTTTCTTCATCCATCGTAACTCTGAGAAGAATTCTGTGTTCCGGATCCATGGTAGTCTCCCATAGCTGGTCCGCATCCATTTCTCCAAGACCTTTATATCTTTGAATCTTATTATTATTATCTCTTCCTACTTCCTTCAGAATCGAATCCAGTTCCTCATCGCTGTATGCATACCATATCTTTTTGTTCTTCTCCAGCTTATAGAGCGGAGGCTGAGCAAGGTATACATATCCCTGCTTAATCAGCTCCGGCATAAACCGATAGAGAAATGTAAGTAATAACGTACTGATATGCGCTCCGTCCACATCCGCATCGGTCATAATGATAATCTTATGATATCTCAATTTGGAAATGTCAAAATCATCGTGAATGCCCGTTCCGAACGCAGTAATCATTGCTTTGATTTCCGCATTTCCATAAATTCGATCAAGCCTTGCCTTTTCTACATTCAGTATCTTGCCGCGCAGCGGAAGAATTGCCTGGGTCGTTCTATTTCTGGCCGTCTTTGCGGAACCGCCCGCGGAATCCCCCTCTACAATATAAATCTCACAGTTAGCCGGATTCTTATCCGAACAGTCGGCAAGCTTCCCCGGAAGCGACATGCCGTCTAAAGCGGATTTTCTTCTGGTTAGCTCTCTTGCCTTTCTGGCCGCTTCTCTGGCTCTCTGAGCTAGAACAGACTTCTCAATCGTCGTCTTGGCAACAGTCGGATTCTGCTCTAAATAAATTTCAAGCTGTTTGCTTACAATGCTATCCACAGCGCCTCTTGCTTCACTATTTCCAAGTTTCTGCTTAGTCTGCCCTTCAAACTGCGGCTCTTCGATCTTAACGCTGATAATTGCAGTAAGTCCTTCCCTTATATCCTCTCCGGTCAGATTCTGTTCGTTATCCTTCAGAAGCTTATTCTTTCTTGCATAATCATTAAACGTCTTTGTCAGCGCATTGCGGAAACCTACGATATGCGTGCCGCCTTCCGGCGTTGTTATATTATTTACAAATCCATAGGTATTCTCATTATACGAGTCGTTATGCTGCATGGCTACCTCGACCTGTACATTATTGACCATACCTTCACAGTAAATTACGCCGTCGTACAACGCTTCTTTGCTTCGGTTCAAATAAGTAACAAATTCTTTAATTCCGCCTTCATAATGAAATATCTTTTCAACTGGTTCTTCTTGTCTTTCATCCCGCAGCGTAATCTTAAGGCCCGCCGTTAAAAAAGCCATCTCCCGGAAACGCTGTTTTAAAATACTATAATCAAAAACGGTTTCCTCAAATATCGTATCATCTGGCATAAAAGTAACCTTCGTACCGGTTTTATCCGTATCGCAATCTCCGATTACCGCCAGCTTCTGAATAACCTTCCCTCTTTCATAACGCTGTTTGTGAACGTGTCCGTCAACAAATATCTCGACCTCCAGCCAATTAGAAAGCGCATTTACAACAGAGGCGCCTACTCCGTGAAGTCCCCCCGATACCTTATAGCCCCCGCCGCCGAATTTACCTCCTGCATGAAGAACCGTAAATACTACTTCAACAGCCGGAAGACCTGATTTATGATTGATTCCTACCGGAATTCCTCTTCCGTTATCAACAACTGTAACAGAGCCGTCCTTATTCAGCGTCACTGCAATCGTATCGCAGAACCCGGCCAAAGCCTCATCCACTGAGTTATCTACAATTTCATATACCAGATGATGAAGCCCTCTTGAAGAAGTGCTTCCAATATACATGCCGGGTCTTTTTCTCACTGCTTCTAGGCCCTCGAGAATCTGAATCTCATCTGCACCATATTCGTGCTGTACCTTTTCTGTACTCATAGTACCCTCCTAGTTTTCTTTTACTACACTGCCCTTATGAACATTAAATATCTTGTTTATAGAAAAACGATGATTTACAAACTCGTCTACCCCTGTACAAGTAATCAGCGTCTGTATTTCATCAATACTATCTAATAAATAGTTTTGCCTATGTTTATCAAGTTCAGACAAAACGTCGTCAAGTAAAAGAATTGGCTTATCTTCTGTGATCTGTTTCATAAGCTCAATCTCTGACAATTTAAGAGACAATGCAGCGGTCCTCTGCTGTCCCTGGGAACCAAACTTACGGATATCAATTCCATTCACTTTAAAACAAATATCGTCCCGATGAGGACCGGACGACGTACTCATAATCTTAAGATCCCGCTCCCGGTGTCTCCTTAATACTTCTTCAAAGGACTCCTTCCCTATATTCGGTTCGTAGATAATTTCAATCGCCTCTTTGTTCCCAGTTATTTTATTATGAATAATAGAAATTATTTTGTTTACCTGACTCAGAAACTTTCTTCTTTCTTCTATGATTTTATTGCCATAATCTACCAACTGCATATCCCAGATATCCAGTGTCTCCCTTAAACTGTCATTATAATAAATATCTTTTAACAAATGATTTCTATGGTTAATAATTCGATGATAGTTTGACAGATTATTCAGATATAACCGACTAATCTGAGACAGTTCCATATCAATAAATCTTCTTCTCTCAGAAGGTCCGTTTTTAATAATATTCAAATCCTCCGGTGAGAAAAAAACAACATTCAGAACGCCGAATAATTCACTGGCTTTCTTAATGGGGATATGGTTGATTGCAATTCCCTTTGGTTTATTTTTCTTTAAATGCATATCAATCTGGTACGTGATACCCTTTTTATCAACAATAATCTCTATATGGGATTCTTCCTCTCCAAAAAGAATCATATCCTTATCCTTTGTCCCTCTGTGGGACTTTGACGTCCCACAGAGATAAATGGATTCTAAAATATTCGTCTTTCCCTGAGCATTATCTCCATAAAAAATATTTGTTGCAGGATTCAGATTCAAAGACAATAAATCATAATTTCTAAAATTTTTTAATTTTAAAGAATTAATCTTCAATTTTAATTTCTACTCCATGAAATACAGCAACATCTCCGCTGTAAAGCTTCCTACCCCGGCGTGTATCTACCTCGCCGTTTACAGTTACGGCTCCGTCGGCAATCGCTTCCTTTGCTTCTGCTCCCGACTCCACAACTCCCGCTGCTTTTAAAGCTTGTCCTAATTTGATATAATCATCTCTTAGCTTAATAATTTCCATAATAATTCTCCTGTTTATATTACATTAAAATTAACTGGCAGGATCAGATAAATGTAACTTTCTGTCTCATCTTTAATAAAGCAGGGTGATTTCGCATTCATCAAATAAAGCTCTACCTCCTCGTCGTCAATGACCCTCAGTGCGTCAATCAAAAACTTTGGATTAAATCCTATTAAAAGATCCTTCCCTTCCTTGGTAATGTAAATATCCTCGTTCATGGAACCAAGCTGAGATTTAATCTTTAGCTCCATCACCTCGTCCGTCATATTGATGATAATTGGTTTCTTATCGCCTTCCTTCACAAGAAGGGTTGCTCTGTCAATGCAGCTTAAAAATTCTTTTTTATTAATACGAACCTTTGTATCGTAATCATTGGATAACATCTGGTCAATACGGAAATATTCTCCCTCAATTAATCTGGATACAACAATCGTCTCGTCAAATTCAAACACAATATGGTTTCTTGTAAAATACATGCATACATCTCTGTCTGTCTCGCCAGAAAGAATCTTGCTGATTTCTATTAACGTCTTTCCTGGAACTACGATCTTTTTCGGTTCATAAAAATCTTTTAATTCAATTCTTCTTATGGATATTCTATGACCGTCTAACGATATAACCCGAAGAATATTTTGTTTAATATCAAACAATTCTCCCGTCATTAATTTGTTGCTTTCATTATCGGCAATCGAAAAAATAGTCTGTCTGATTACTTCCTTCAATGTAAACTGAGACAATATGATTGTCTGTTCTCTTTCTATAATCGGTAAGTAAGTAAAATCGTCTCCTGATTTAGCTGCGATATCAAATTTGGCTTTTTCACAAATTATAGTAGTCTGAAAATTATCATCTGTCTCTATGGTAACTTCATTGTCAGGAAGCTTTCTGACGATTTCAGAAAAGATACGCGCGTCAATAGCAATCATGCCGTGATTTAATACTTCTCCTTCAATCTTTGTCTGAATTCCTAATTCCATATCGTTAGCAGTCAACTTAATTGTGTCTAAAGTAGCGTCAATCAATATACATTCCAGAATAGGCATTGTAGTTTTAGATGGAACTGCTTTGGAAACAATACTTACACCTTTTGCTAAATCAGATTTCTTACATATAATTTTCATGTGGATAACTCCCTTCTCCAAAATGTAAGTTAAAAATTAATAAATATATAAAATAATTTCAGTAGTCTTAGTAGTAGGGGCTGTTGATAGGTGGATAACCTATTCAATCCCTTATTTTATCGCAGGAATCAATGAAAATAAATCTGTGGAAAATATAAAAACTATCTGTGGATGAATTGTGGACAACTATTTTGTTTATCTGGTAACTCATGTTATGAAAAAGTTATCACGACTTATCAACATACTTATCACACATTTATCCACAAAGTGAAATTAATCTTGTAAATTTATCTGTGTCATTATAGAGGATTAATTTTTTTCTTTATGATATCTACAGAGTTGGCAAGCTGTTCGTCCTCCACTACCTCCCGTTCAATCTTTTCGATTCCATGTTTGATGGTAGAATGGTTCTTGCCTCCTAATAGGATACCGATGGATTTTAAAGGTACGGTCGTCATCTTTCTGCAGAGATACATGATAATCTGCCTGGGAACGACGACTTCATTGGAACGCTTATTACTTTTTAAATCGGCAATGGATACGCCAAAATGATCGGATACAATGTCTAAGATTAATTCCGGCGTTACTTCCCGGTTGTTGTTGGATGAGATGATATCTTTCATAGCTTCCGCAGCCAAACTAATATCAATGTCACCGTTATTACTTTTTAATTTGTATAAAGCAATTAATTTGTTTAAAGCGCCTTCTAATTCTCGAATGTTGTTTTTTACATTTTCCGCAATGTATTCTAGTACGTCATATGGAATATGGTAATATTCTAAGTGATCTATTTCAATTTTCTTTTGAAGAATTGCCATCCTGGTCTCAAAATCAGGAGCGGACATATCTGCCAGAAGCCCCCATTCAAACCGGGTGCGAAGCCTTGCTTCTAACGTTTCGATATCCTTTGGAGGACGGTCGCTGGAGATGATGATTTGTTTGCCGGAAGCATGAAGGTGATTAAAGGTATGGAAAAATTCTTCCTGCGTGCTTTCCTTTCCTATAATAAATTGAATATCGTCTATAAGAAGAACATCATTGTGTCTGTACTTCTCACGGAAGTCTGCCATAGAAGATTCTTTTCCATTCTTTAATGCATGAATCAGCTCATTCGTAAAAGTTTCGCTTGTAACATAGACGACTTTTTTGTTTGGATTGTAATCCAATATGAAATGAGCGATGGAATGCATTAAGTGCGTCTTTCCGAGTCCTACGCCTCCGTAAAGGAAGAGCGGATTGTAAACTTCGCCGGGCGATTCGGAAACGGCAAGAGATGCGGCATGTGCAAATTCGTTATTATTTCCAACGACAAAAGTATCAAAAATATATTTTGGATTCAGACCTGCCTTTTCGGCGGCTGTACGGTTTCGCTTGCTTTTGTGGGATGGAGCGGATATTTTTCTCAGCTCGTCCATCCGTTCGTCGTCTTCGGAAAGAAATGTAATATCGTATTCGTTTCCTGTAATTTCAGCTATGCATACCTTAAGTGGAAGAGAATATTTTTTCTCAATATAATCTACGCTGGCATTCATATTCACTAAAATGTAAATCGTATTGTCTATTACATTAAAAACCTTAAGCGGCTGAATCCACGTTGAGAAAGAAACGTTGGATAATTCATGTTCTACACGCAGGTGTTCAATTATATCAGGCCATTTTTCTTCCACAACGTTCATGCTTATACAACTCCTATGTAATAAAATTAGATATGATTTTATAGTGGGTGTAAGAGTAATTGTTCACAGAGCGAACAATTACTCTTACACCCATTTTGTTCTATTTTACATCAAAAAGAAGATGAACGCAATGAAAAATGACAAGATGACTTAAGAAAGCATACTTGACTTAATGCTGTTTTTCGAATATAATTAGATACGATGTCTTTATAAACGATAAATTTAGAAAAAGATGATATAAATGGTATCATATGAGGGAGGTGTATTCAATTGAAGATGACATTTCAGCCAAAGAAGAGGCAGAGGGCAAAAGTTCATGGATTTCGTGCAAGAATGAAGACTGCAGGCGGAAGAAAAGTACTTGCAGCCAGAAGATTAAAAGGAAGAAAAAGATTATCAGCTTAGGTCGCATATATTGTGGCCTTTTCTTCTATCATTATTTAAATTTGTATTTTGAAGAATGAGGAGAAATAATATGAATTTTTCCGAATCACTAAAAAAGAACAGGGATTTCAGAAATGTATATCGAGAAGGAATATCATACGCCAATCGGTATTTGGTTATGTATATTTTAAAGAATGACGGCAAAAAAAACAGAGTAGGAATTTCGGTTAGTAAAAAAGTAGGTAATAGTATCGTAAGACATCGATTAACAAGATTAATAAGAGAGAGTTATCGGCTGAACGAAGCCAGATTTTTGTGTGGATATGATATAGTAGTCATTGCCAGGATCGGAGCAAAAGGGAAGAAATATAGTGAGATTGAAAGAGCGCTTATTCACATAGGAAAACTTCATAAAATTGTCGATAACCAGATGGAGTGCATAGAGTGAAGAAGATTTTACTGTGGCTGGTCAGATTTTATCAGAAATATTTATCGCCGATGAAGCATTATTCGTGTTGTAAATATTTTCCCACATGTTCCAATTATGCGGTAGAAGCAATAGAACGGTTTGGTGCTTTAAAGGGAACGGGACTGGCAATATGGAGGATTTTGAGATGCAATCCATTTTCAAAAGGGGGATATGATCCGGTTCCTGATAAACAGGACAGGCGTATTCAGTACCATCAACGGAGGAATTAAAAATATGGGTACTTTATTAACAGCCGCAAATTGGCCGATTATCGGTGAAATTGCATGGGTATTGGGTAAGGTTATGAACCTTATTTATAATACTTTGGATAATATGCTGCCGTCAGATCACGGACTGATCGGATGGTCGATTATCATTTATACAATTATCGTGTATACACTTATGCTTCCGCTTACAGTGAAACAGCAAAGGACATCAAAGATGACAGCTTTGATGAATCCAGAGCTGCAGGCTATCCAGAAGAAATATAAGAATAAAAAGGATCAGGCTTCCATGCTGAAACAGCAGGAAGAGATGCAGCAGGTATACGACAAATACGGAACGTCTATGATGGGCGGATGTCTTCCGATGCTGATTCAGATGCCGCTTCTTTTTGCTTTATATCCGGTGATCTATGATATGGAAAGATATGTGCCTTCCATAAAAAACGCCGCAGGCGGCGTAAAGGCATTTCTTACAATTCCGGACGTAACTATGTCTCCGTCGCAGATTATGCATGCAAGGGATACCTTTGAGATAGCTCCGGCAGTCATTATCATTACATGTATCGCGCTTCCGGCAATATCTGCTATTACTCAATATGGAAGCGTAAGATTATCGCAGGCTGTATCCGGACAGCAGATTGATAAAGATAATCCAATGGCGGGAACAATGAAGTCTATGAATATTATGATGCCATTATTTTCATTGTGGATGGTATTTTCATTGTCGGCAGGTATCGGTTTATACTGGATATTCAGCGCCGTTATCCGCTGTATTCAAACAGTGGCGGTAAACAAGTATTTAAAGAATATATCGCCGGAAGAGCTGATTGAAAAAAATAAGGAAAAAGCAGCTAAAAAACGGCAAAAGCGCGGTGAAAAGGCTGAAAAGATTAATGCTATGGCTCAGGCAAATACCAGATCTATCTCTTCTTCCGCAAGGAAAGAGGTTGTAAATCAGTCGGAGAAGAATGCGCAGTTAAAGGCAGCCGAAGAGAAAAGAAGAAATGCGAAGCCTGGGAGTCTTTCAGCTAAGGCTAATATGGTAAGAGATTTCAATGAGAATAAGAAGTAATTTGATTGGGAATGTGAGGTTATAAAAGGATATGGAAGAGATTACAGTATCTGCGAAAACACTCGACGACGCTATTACAGAAGCATTGGTACAACTTGGCGTGACCAGCGATCAGCTTGATTATGATGTGATTGAAAAGGGGAGTACAGGGTTTCTTGGGTTTGGTATGAAGCAGGCAGTGATTAAAGCGCGCCGTAAGAATGTTAAAAATGAAATCGAAGAGCCGGTTATAGATTTTTCTGACGCTGTGAAAGGCGTAAAGGAGTCGTCTTTTGAGAATACTCAAAGGGAAGCGAGAGAAAATAGACAATCAAAGGAATCCTATGGAAGCAGAGAAAATAGAGAAAGCAGAGAAAATAAGAAAAGAAAAGATAAGAAGAATAGGGACAGAAGCCGCAGTAAGCAGATGAAAAGAGAAGAAAAACCGGAAATGAAGTTGGACGTGAAACAAGATGTGGGCGAGACTCCGGTAAAATCAGAAAGTTTTGAGAAGCCGGAGAAAGCTATTTCTGAAAAAAAAGAAGTTGAGCTTGCTAAGGTGGAAGACGCTACAATTAAGGCTTGTGAAGAATTTTTGCATAATGTGCTTGCAGCAATGGGAATGGAAGTGACAATAAAGTCTCATATTGATGAAGAAGGCGCTCTTAGTATAGAAATGAGCGGGGAAAATATGGGGATTCTTATTGGAAAGAGAGGGCAGACTCTTGATTCTCTTCAATATCTTACGAATCGCGTCGCAAACAAAATGCAGAGCGGTTATGTGAGAGTGAAGCTTGATACGGAAGATTATAGAAGAAGAAGAAAAGAGACGCTTGAAAATCTTGCCAGGAATATTGCAAGTAAAGTAAGAAAAACAAGAAGGGCCGTATCTCTTGAGCCAATGAATCCATATGAAAGAAGAATTATTCATTCTGCACTTCAGGGTGAAAAGAGTATAGCGACTCACAGTGAAGGAGAAGAGCCATACCGCAGAGTGGTTGTTACTCTTGTAAGAAGATCACAAGGATGATAGAAAAAAGTAATAATGTTTAGCTTTTAATATGCAGCCGAGAATACTGTACTTACACATTTAAAAATTGTTTGTGTAAGTACAGTATTTCTTATAATTGCCTAATGCTGTATAATGGTGTAAATGTTAATAGTATAAAAATGGGAGAGTATTTTCATTGGATTATATCAGGAAGGAAATATAGGATATGTTTTATGGAGAAGAGCGGACTACGATCGCGGCAATTTCTACCGCAGTATCAGAATCTGGAATAGGAATTGTACGTATGTCCGGCGACAAGGCTGTAGAAATTGCCGATCAAGTATACAAAGGAAAGTATGGGAAAAGTCTTGTTAGTCAGAAAACGTATACCATTCATTATGGCCATATTGTAGATGGCGGCGAAGTGATCGACGAGGTTCTTGTAATGTTAATGAAAGGGCCTGGAAGTTTTACCGGAGAGGATACCGTAGAGATCAACTGCCACGGGGGTATTTACGTTGTTAACCGGGTATTAGAAACTTTGATTAAATATGGAGCCAGACCGGCAGAGCCTGGGGAATTTACAAAACGCGCTTTTTTAAATGGAAAGATCGATTTATCTCAAGCAGAAGCGGTTATTGATGTAATAAAATCGGAGAATGAATATGCGTTGAAAAGTTCTATTCAGCAATTGCATGGATCTGTTAAAGATAAGATAACAGAGATAAGAAAAGAAATATTATATCATACGGCATTTATTGAAACTGCTCTCGACGATCCGGAGCATATTAGTATAGAAGGATATAGTGAGAAATTACAGGCTGCTGTTCTTAAATTATTAAACGAGGTTCATAAATTAATTGATTCATCATCGGACGGCCGTATTTTGAAAGAAGGAATTCAGACGGTTATACTAGGAAAACCAAATGCTGGAAAATCTTCTCTTTTGAATGCTTTGATGGGGGAAGAACGAGCGATCGTAACCGATATAGCGGGAACTACCAGAGATGTTTTGAGCGAGCATATCAGACTGAAGGGACTTTCTCTCAATATTATAGATACTGCCGGAATAAGAGATACAGAAGATGTGATAGAGAAAATTGGAGTAAATAAAGCGTTTGATTATGCAAAAGAATCAGATTTGATTATCTATGTAATTGATTCGTCGGTTTCCCTTGATCAGAGCGATTATGATATTATTCATTTGTTGAGTGGGAGAAGAGCTATTATTATTCTTAATAAGTCGGATTTGGACACATTAATTGATATCAGTGATGTAAGGGAAAGATATTTGATATATAATTCGCTTGATGAATGGGAAGAAATACCTATTATAGAAATATCTGCAAAAAATGGTTATGGCATTGATGTATTGGAAGAGAAAATAAAAGAAATGTTTTATCGTGAAAATATTTCATTTAACACAGAGGTATATATTACGAATGCGAGACACAAAGTAGCTTTGATGCAGGCAGAGAATAGTTTGAATAAAGTAATGGAAAGTATAGAGTCTATGATGCCGGAAGATTTTTATTCGATTGATTTAATGGATGCGTATGAGGCTCTTGGAAGAATTACAGGCGAGACGATGGGAGAGGATTTAGTTAATGAAATTTTCAGCAAATTCTGTATGGGAAAATAAAGATCATTATGATGTTGTGGTAATAGGAGCGGGACATGCAGGTTGTGAAGCCGCTCTTGCCTGCGCGAGACTTGGATTGGATACGGTTGTATTTACGGTTAGTGTAGATAGTATTGCGTTGATGCCCTGTAATCCGAATATTGGAGGAAGCTCAAAAGGACATTTGGTTCGGGAAGTAGACGCTTTGGGCGGGGAGATGGGAAAGGTAATTGACCGAACGTTTATCCAGTCTAAAATGCTAAATAAATCAAAGGGTCCGGCTGTTCATTCGCTTCGGGCTCAGGCTGATAAAGCTAATTATAGCAGAACGATGAGGCGTGTTCTCGAAGAACAGGAACGATTGGATATTAAACAGCAGGAAGTTGTTCGTATTATTGCAGAAGAAGGGAAGGTAACAGGAGTTCAGACTTATTCAGGCGCGGTTTATCCATGCAAAGCTGTTATCTTATGTACTGGAACATATTTAAAGGCAAGATGTATTTATGGAGAAGTTAGCACAAATACAGGTCCAAACGGACTGCAGGCGGCTAATTATCTTACAAATAGTTTAAAAGAATTGGGTGTTCATATGTATCGTTTCAAAACAGGTACTCCAGCCAGGATTGATCGAAATTCAGTAGATTTTTCAAAAATGGAGGAGCAGTTTGGTGATGAAAAAGTAGTGCCTTTTTCTTTTTCAACAAATCCGGATGATGTGCAGATTGAACAGGTATCTTGCTGGCTTACTTATACCAATGAAAAGACGCATGACATCATACGAAAAAATTTGGATCGTTCTCCTTTGTTTTCAGGGATGATTGAAGGAACCGGCCCGCGTTACTGTCCCTCAATAGAAGATAAGGTAGTTAAATTCTCTGAGAAGAATCGACATCAAGTATTTATAGAGCCAGAAGGTATTGAAACAAATGAAATGTATATTGGCGGAATGTCCAGTTCTCTTCCGGAGGATGTTCAATATGCTATGTACCGCACTGTCCCAGGGTTAGAACATGCAAAAATTGTGAGAAATGCTTACGCTATAGAATATGATTGCATCGACGCAAGGCAACTGAAGCCAACTCTTGAGTTCAAAGAAATAGAAGGACTCTTTAGCGGCGGACAGTTTAACGGAAGTTCTGGTTATGAGGAAGCAGCGGCTCAGGGATTGATAGCTGGAATTAATGCGGCAAGGAAATTAAAGGGAAAAGAGGCAGTTATTCTGGATCGGTCGCAAGCCTATATTGGAGTATTAATTGATGATCTTGTCACAAAAGAAAGTCATGAGCCGTATCGGATGATGACTTCCAGGGCGGAATACAGGCTTCTTTTGAGACAGGATAATGCTGATGAACGTCTTACGAAAATAGGGTATGACGTGGGATTAATTTCCGAAGACCGTTATCAAAAATTTTTAGAAAAAATGAGAACTATTGATTCAGAAATTGTAAGAGTGTCTTCTGTCCATGTTGGCGCTAGTGATTCTGTTCAAAAACTTTTAAAGGATTGTGGAAGCGCCGCCCTTACATCAGGAATTTCCTTAAGAGAACTGATTTGCCGGCCAGAGTTATCCTATAAGATTTTAAGCGTAATTGATAAGAGCCGTCCTGCTTTTCCAAAGGAATTAGAAGAAGAAATAGAAGAGCAAGTGAACATAAGAATAAAATATGAAGGATATATAAAAAGACAGCTCAGACAGGTAGAACAATTTAAAAAATTAGAGGATAAGAAGATACCAGAGGATATTGATTATGATGAAGTGAAAAGTTTAAGAATAGAAGCCGTTCAGAAATTAAAAGAACTCCGTCCAATATCCATCGGTCAGGCATCAAGAATTTCAGGAGTATCGCCGGCTGATATTTCTGTACTGTTAGTTTATTTGGGAGGAAAACAATGAGTAAAACATTTGAACAGATGCTTGATGAACTAAAAATTCCATATACCTGCAATATGATAGAACAGTTTCATCAGTATTATGAAATATTAATCGAATGGAACAAAGTCATGAATTTAACCGGTATAACCGAATATGAAGACGTAGTAATTAAACATTTTGTTGATAGTGTATCAATTAAAAAAGCGGTTAGAATGGAAAATGTAAATACTATCATAGACATTGGAACAGGAGCCGGATTTCCAGGAATTCCAATAAAGATAGTATATCCGCATATTCATGTTTGCTTACTGGACTCATTAAATAAAAGAATTCAATTCCTAAATAATGTAATTGAAACCCTTGGATTAAAAAATATAGAAACAATTCACGGAAGGGCAGAAGATTATGCGAAACAAAAGCAATATAGAGAAAAATACGATTTATGCGTTTCGCGAGCAGTAGCAAATTTATCGTCTCTTTCTGAATACTGTTTACCTTATACACAAATAGGAGGAAGGTTTGTTTCTTATAAGTCTGGTGATGTTGATGATGAAATAAAAAAATCGGAAAATGCAATTAAAATACTTGGAGGAAGTATAAAAAAAATAGAGAAATTTGTCTTACCAAAAACCGAAATCAAACGCTCCTTAGTAGTAATAGAAAAAGAAAGGATAACAGAAAAGAAATACCCCAGAAAAGCAGGAATGCCAACAAAGGAGCCTCTCTAATAACATAGAGGCTCCTTTGTTGTATACTTGATATTTAAATTAAAAAGGTGATATGATAAGAATTCTATGCTAAAATGTTTCACGTGAAACATTTTAGCATAGAATTAAAATTTAAGTACAAGTTATAAAAAAAACCATAAAGAATTTAGGAATATATAAATTCATAATTATATATAATCTCAATATTTTATTATTATCAAAGTTGTTAGAAGTCGTTTTTTATCGGATACATTCTTGTCTTCATTACAAAAAGCAATTAATAACATCTTTCTTAATGTTTCACGTGAAACATTATTATTCTTATATAAATTTGTTATTACATTAATCTCAGTAGATAAGGGGGTGTATTCTATTTCTTTATACACTAAGAGAAAATTATCTTTAAATAAAAATATATATTTTATTTAAAGACTATAATATCGGTAATTATATAATAAATGTATTATATAATTATTTGCCATATACATTTAATAAAAAATATCTTATAAATGTTTCACGTGAAACATTTAAGAAAATGATATAATTCAAAGTTTTTTATAATAACTTTAAATTATATGAGCAATATTATAATTATTAACTAAAAAATATAAAGTTATATTATATATATTTTTATGATTTTATACTTATTAAGTGAGAAAAATTGGAATATTCATTAATAACAATACTTTAAAATTATAAAATATAGATTTTAAATTAGTAAATTATTTATTATTCGATATACTTTAGCAAATAAAAAGTGCATATTCCATTATCAACTGTTATTGATTATAATATTGTTTATCATTATTATTAGAATATTTTTAGAAAAATAAATATACAAAAAACTAATTTTAAATTTAAATAATAATATAGGCATACTTAATCTTTATAATATAAAATAAATAAAACTAGAATGTATAAATTTATAAATATAATAATATTTAAAAAAATTGTTATAAGAAATTTATATATAAAAGTCTAATATATATAAATAAAATCATTATGACTTTTCTCAAATAAAATAGCATGTAAAAAATATATATACTATACAAATAAAAATTATGTATTTTCCGATAAAAATAAAGCAATATTAAATATATAATTATTAGTAATTAATTTATTGTCTTATAAAATAACAAGTCTGCATAGAAAAATTCCATTAAAGATTATGAGTAAAATTATAGTAATTCATAGTACAATAGATTAAACTAAACATATATAGATTAATTTTAATTTTACAACCATAAAAAAGTAATACATTACATGTTCAGTAAAAAAATAAATAAGTATAGAAAAAATATTATAACAAATATTAATTAATCAAATGAAAATATTTCAATAAAAATACTCATAAACAAATAACAAACTTTTATATAAACACATACTGACATATAGGCGCCAAAACCTTCGCGCATATTAGGTCTAAGGTGGAGAACCGTCCCATAGAAAGTAAGGTAATAAAGAGACGTTTTTAATGGAAGTAAAACCGATGGTTACATAGTCTTAGGAGCGAAGGCATTCCTGAGTTTCTTAGACTATGTTGGCAGCGGGTTTGCTGGAATGTTGTCTCACCTTGTCTTCTATGGGACGGTTCTCCGCCTTAGACCTAATATGCTCACCCCCTTCCTCCCTCATCCAGCAACAATTTAATAAAATAATAATGTTTCACGTGAAACAATCTATAGATTCTATTTTTGAAATGTGTTATAATAGTCAAGCATAGAAAGGGGAATAAAGATGGGAAGAATTATTGCAATAGCCAATCAGAAGGGCGGAGTCGGTAAAACTACTACAGCCATTAACTTATCTGCTTGTCTGGCAGAAAAAGGTAAAAAGGTTTTAGCGGTTGATATGGATCCACAAGGTAATATGACGAGCGGCTTAGGATTAGATAAAGACGAAATTGAAAAAACGGTTTATGATTTGATTATTGGCGAGGCGGATATTGAAGAAGTTATATGTAAGGATGCATTGGACAACCTCGATATACTCCCTACCGGAATTGATTTATCAGCGGCTGAGATTGAATTGATTGGTGTTGAAAATAAGGAATATATTATTCGTGACGAAGTACATAAGGTTAGAGATGATTATGATTTTATTATTATTGATTGTCCCCCTTCCCTGAACACTCTTACAATTAATGCAATGACTACAGCAGATAGCGTTATTGTACCCATTCAATGTGAATATTATGCATTGGAAGGCTTAAGCCAGTTAATGCATACAATCGAATTAGTGAAAGAACGATTGAATCCATCTCTGGAAATGGAAGGAATCGTATTTACAATGTACGATGGAAGAACAAATCTTTCTCTTCAAGTTGTTGAAAATGTAAAAGACAATATAAAGCAAAATATATACAAATCGATTATCCCAAGAAATATACGTTTAGCAGAAGCGCCAAGTTATGGCATGCCAATTAATCTATATGATGAAAAGTCAGCAGGCGCAGAACACTATCGGATGTTAGCAGATGAAGTGATTCATAAATAAATCGTATATAGGAGGGGAATAATATGGCGGTAAAGAAAAAGGGATTAGGAAAAGGTTTGGATAGTTTGATTCCTGATAATAAGTCTGTAAAAGCACAGACTGTAATTGATAAAGAAGTAAGTGGTCAAAGCACAGGGGAACAAATGCTGAAACTGAATATGGTAGAACCAAATCGAGAACAGCCAAGAAAATATTTTGAAGAAGATAGTTTGTTAGAATTAGCGGATTCCATTAAGCAGTATGGAGTTCTGCAGCCTTTATTAGTAAGAAAGCGAAAAGATTATTATGAGATCATTGCTGGGGAGAGAAGATGGAGAGCTGCAAAGCTTGCAGGTATAAAAGATATTCCTGTAATAATAAAAGACTATTCAGAGCAGGAAGTAGTCGAAATTGCTTTGATAGAAAATATACAGAGAGAAAACCTGAATCCAATTGAAGAAGCAATGGCGTTTAAAAAACTTCTTACAGAATTTCATTTAAAGCAAGATGAAGTAGCAGAAAGAGTGTCGAAAAGCAGAACGGCAGTTACTAATTCTATGAGGCTTTTAAAGTTAAATGAAAAAGTCCAGCAGATGATTATTGACGATATGATAAGTACAGGACATGCCAGAGCGCTCCTTGCGATCGATGACCAAGAACAACAGTATGTATTGGCTGTAAAGATCTTTGATGAAAAGCTTAGTGTGAGAGAAACTGAAAAATTAATTAAAAGTATTAAAAGTCCTAAGGAACAGCCAAAACAAGAAAAAAAAGTAGAACATTCATTTATTTATGAAGATATGGCAGAAAAATTGAAAGGGGTTCTTGGCACAAAAGTAAAAGTTTTAGCAAAGGGAAATGGAAAGGGTAAAATTGAAATTGAATACTATTCAGATGAAGAGTTAGAACGTATGTTTGAATATATTATGTCTGGACAAAAAGAGGAGTAGTATAAAGAACAATATAAGGAGAGAATTCAATGGAAAGTAAAATATTAGCAAAGCTGGGAGTTGATCCGGCATTTATATTCCTATTTCTTCTGGTATTGATTATAGTATTATTTGTTTTATACGTAAATATCAGTTTGAAATATGATAGATTAAAAAATAGCTATGCGTCGTTTATGAGAGGAAAAGATGGGAAGAATCTCGAAGAGAGCATTCTTGAAAAATTCTCGGAGATCGATACACTTGCAAAAATGGCAAAACAGAATCGATCTGATGTAAAGACAATGCTGAAGATGACAGAGAATTGTATTCAAAAATGCGGATTAGTAAAATACGATGCGTTTAATGAAATGGGCGGAAAATTGAGTTTTGCATTAGCATTTTTGGATAGCAATAATAACGGATGGATCATGAACGCCATGCATAGCAGAGAGGGTTGCTTTACTTACGCAAAAGAGATTGTAAAGGGCGAAAGCTATGTAGAGCTTGCCGAGGAAGAGGCCGAGGCTTTGGATCGCGCAATTTATAATGAAGATTATATGATGGAAACAAATACAGAAAAACCGTCCAGATAAACATGAAATTATAAAAAGAAAACCAAAGAGGCAGAAAGGAAAATAAAAATGTTAGATATAAAATTTGTGAGAACGAATCCGGATGTAGTAAAAGAGAATATTAAGAAAAAATTTCAGGATGAAAAACTTCCGTTAGTGGACCAGGTATTAGAACTAGATCAGAAGAATAGAGATATTAAGCAGGAGGTTGAAGCGCTTCGCGCAGAAAGAAATAAGATATCCAAACAAATTGGCGCATGTATGGCGCAAGGAAAAAAAGAAGAGGCAGAAGAACTAAAAGCACAGGTACAGAAGAATGCAGCCAGAGTTGAGTCTTTATCTGCTGAAGAAAAGGAAGTAGAATCACAGATTAAGAAAAATATGATGATCATTCCGAATATCATTGATCCGTCCGTACCGATTGGAAAAGACGACAGCGAAAATGTTGAGATTGAGAAATTTGGAGAACCAGCAGTACCGGAATTTGATATTCCGTACCACACAGATATTATGGAGAGTTTCAATGGTATTGATCTCGAGGCTGCAGGAAGAGTGGCGGGAAACGGCTTCTATTATCTCATGGGGGATATAGCAAGACTGCATTCGTCCGTAATAAGCTATGCCCGCGATTTCATGATTGAAAGAGGATTTACTTACTGCGTGCCGCCTTTTATGATTCGAAGCAATGTTGTTACAGGCGTTATGAGTTTTGCGGAGATGGACGCCATGATGTACAAGATAGAAGGAGAGGACTTGTATCTGATCGGAACAAGCGAGCATTCCATGATAGGAAAATTTATCGATACAATGTTAGAAGAAAATAAGCTTCCGCAAACATTGACCAGCTATTCGCCTTGTTTCCGCAAGGAAAAAGGAGCGCATGGTATTGAAGAGAGAGGCATTTACCGCATTCATCAGTTTGAAAAACAGGAAATGATTGTTGTATGTAAGCCGGAGGAAAGCATGAAATGGTACGATGTACTCTGGAAAAACACGGTAGATTTATTCCGTTCACTGGATATACCTGTGCGGACGCTGGAATGTTGTTCTGGAGATCTTGCGGACTTAAAAGTGAAGTCTTGTGATGTAGAGGCTTGGTCGCCAAGACAAAAGAAGTATTTTGAAGTAGGAAGCTGTTCTAATCTTGGAGATGCTCAGGCAAGAAGGCTGGGAATACGTGTAAAGGGCGCTGATGGAAAATATTTCGCTCATACATTGAACAATACAGTTGCGGCGCCGCCGAGAATGCTGATTGCGTTTTTAGAAAATAACCTTCAGGCCGACGGTTCTGTGCGTATACCGGAAGTACTTCGTCCATATATGGGCGGAATGGAAAAAATTGAACAAAAATAAATAAATGGGTAAAGAAAAATGCATAAATATCTTAATGCCATAGGATATGGTGAATTAACTTCAGAAAAAGAATTGAATAAAATGTTGCGAGAGGCAGAAAATGTTTATTCGCACCATGAACTCGTAGCGCTTGATCAGGAGACGGATTATTGTGAATACCGTACAGAATGTGCGGATGGTATGGGAATATGCATAAGTGGTACATCCGATATGGAAGAACATTTTGAAAGATACTATTATTATCCTTATTTTGAAGGAAGTGAAATAACCTCCAGAGCAGACATTATGATTGAGAAAAGACTCGACAAGGAAGCATATGCGGGAGTCTGTGAGGACGCAAAACTTGGAATAAGTTTAATTTTCCATCTTCAAAATACGGCGGAATGTATGAGAATAACGGGCTGCCAGCCTCAGGAAATCAAACAAGGCTCCATTACTTTGGCCGGACTGTGTAATTATGGAATGATCCTCCTTCCGGTCATGAAAAGTCCAGAACAGGAACGAAAAAGAAAAGAAGAATCAAAAAACCGGATGATGCTCTTGACCGCGGCAAGGAATGGGGATCAATCTGCAATGGAAAGTCTGACGTTGGATGATCTAGATACTTATACAAAGGTATCAAGACGTTTGGTTACAGAGGATGTATTTAGTATCGTGGATACATATTTTATGCCATATGGAATCGAATGCGACAGTTATTCTATTCTAGGCGAAATATTAAGTATCCGACAGACAGAAAACTGGCAGACGGGAAAAGAACTGTATATTATGCAGCTCAACGTAAATGAAATGAAATTTGATGTCTGTGTGCCAAAATCGAACCTGATAGGCGAGCCGGCAGAAGGCAGAAGATTTAAGGGCAACATATGGCTGCAAGGCAAGATTACTGTTCCATAAGGCAAATTATTAAAAAGAAAAAGAGGATGTCGGGAAATGATTGATACTTTTCCCGACATCCTTATTCTTTACCTTCTGGTCTGAAATCTTCTGACAAACAGAATTACGGTGAAAGAAAAACCAAATGCAAAAATGAGTAGTCCAATTGGAACAGAGTCTCCTGTTTCAGGAGAAAACGGATTCCTATTCGTTCCTTCCGGTTTTTGATTCGAGGAAGAACTGGAAGAGGAATCTTCCTGTTTTTTAAGATTCAGTGTTGTTTCTGCCTGTCCGTCCTCGTAATGTATTACAAATTTATGTATACCTATAGCCAGAGTGTTTAGGTATTCTGACTTTAATGTAATTATTGTAGATCCGGCTTCAGCAGTGTAATGCTCTTTTGATATTTCTTTTCCATCCATTGATACGCTGACAAATTTATCAAAATCTCCGTCTGATTTTATTGTGATATTCTTATCTCCGCCAAGATAAATTGTCTGATTGGCTCCTTCCGTAATCCGATATGTTTTTTGTGGATCCGAAATTGATTTTAAGGAACTTATGGCTGTTTCAATTGCGGATGCATAACCGTCTACTACAGCTTGTTCCCGGATATCTTTTCCTCTAAGTACAGCTTTAACAGCTTCTTCAACAATTTCAAAATTAGAATATTTATTTTTATCTAAGGATTCCGCCTTTGCAATCGCACGGTCTACCGCGCTGTAGTCTGCGTCTGAAAAAGATATATCTCCGGTATTAGTGATAATGCCGGAAAAAGAAGGGATACCGTTTGATGTAATAGTTCCTCCAATATGGATATCTTTATCAGATTTTATATACCTATCCCCAATTTCAGTTTTACCGCCGGTAATTGATATGTCTCCGTTTGCATAAATGCCGTTTGCCGCTTTGACGTCAGAATCGGCAAATTCCACAGAACCGTTAGAGAAGAAGCTAATATCATCCTCGGCTACTGTATTTAAAGAAGAATTTCTGACAACAGCCTGATTAACAGCCCACACAGCGCAGTAATAGCTTTGTGAAGTTATAGTGGAAGAATCGGAAACTTCAAGATAATGACAGAGAATACCGTTATTCTTCTTAGAATTAGTGTTGACCGAAGAATTGGAAATAGTAATCTTATTATTAGCATGAAGCGCCTGGCTGGTATTAGCGGCAGAGGTTATTTCTGCTCCGTTTGAAATAACTATATTATCGGAAGAAACAGCTAACCGATCTGCGGTATTAATTGACAGACGACTTCCGGAAATGGTAAGGTTTCCAGAAGCGGTAATTCCATCATCTATTTTCTCCATGACAATGGATGAGCCGTCAGATATTGTAAGAGAATTTGCATTTATTGCAGAGATTCCATTGCATCGGGGATCATATGAGGGGCCGGACTGGGTGGTTATACTGATATGAGAATTGCTTATCAGATTATCTTTTCCGTGTATGTATATCGCATAACCATGGTCAGCGCCGATATGACCAATATTAATCTGCAGGCTGGCATCTCTGACTGTTAGTCCTCCTCCTTCAATAAAAATACCCCTGCAATTATTTCCCGAGAGAACCTGGCTGGTATTGATTGTTAATCTTCCGCCGGAGATTCCTTTTATAGTGAAAGGGTGAGTGCTTGCAATTCCGTAATGGGCGTTGATCGTATTATCTCCTTTCAGCTCGACCGTCACACCTTCCTCCTGAATATCAATTCCTTTTAAGAGGAGATTTCCATTGGAATCTGTGTTAATAACTGCATTGTCAAGTGTTAAAGTCTTTGTATCTGCATCGTATACTGCAGTACCTCCTCCGCATGAAACGGTATGATCTGCTGCGTTCAGTATATTAGAATCATTTACTGTAATCGTATTATTAGAAGCAAAAACTGATTCCGACTGAAAAATGAACAGAAAACATACCGTTAAAAACGAAAAAAATAATTTTGCCTTCAATGTTTATGTTTTTCCTTTCTTGTCCTTGATCTAAGTGCGACGTATTTAGTTGTAATTTCCCCTATTAAGCATTACTCAATCCTGGTTTGTTTCTGTTAAAATATCTGCCAGCCCTGTCTTTCTTTCAGCGTACAAAGAAATAGTTTCTTCTACACTGAAAGTACAGACCCATTGTCATCACCTCCGTGTTTAGAAATAAAAATATTGCTCCGTATCTTTATAGTAACATCTGCGCTTAGAAATGGCAAGAAAATCATTTTCGAGGGTTATTTTCTATTCTGTTTTCTAATTTTTTCATTTGCTCTCTCTACGTTCATCAGGGCAAGGATCAGCATGATCACAATATTAATAACCAGAGGGATCCACAAATACATAATATGCAGCATGTTAATACAGGACTCTGGCTGTACCGCAAGAGTTCCGTCGAATTTGCTGAACTCCAGCAGCCATCCGGCGGCGGCCGTTCCCAGCCCTCCGCCAAGCTTTACGCCAAGAGAGGTACAGGAATACATCGTCCCGTCTACTCGTTTTCCTTTTGTTAAGTAAGTATATTCCGAACAGGATGCAATTACTGCGTTCATATCTCCCTGCCACGGACCCTGTCCAAGCGCGGCAAGGGCTGTAAAAGCCAGCATAAGAGGAACGCTTCCCATATAACCGGCGGCCACCACAAAGGCTCTTCCTATAACAGCGATGATATAACCTCTTAGATTCAGTTTATACATTCCTTTCCATTTACCTACAAGGGTAGGGGTAAATATCAATGCAATGATCAGAGGAATATTGAAAGCCCATGAAAATACACCGTAGAGATTTTCATTTTTTAACACATACGTCATATAGTAAATTCCAGAATTAATCATGGCGCCGTAAAGCTGCTGCAGAATATATACTCCGCAGATCATCAGATAAAATTTATTAGAAATCAGAAGGCGGAAGGCTTCGATTAATCCGTATTTTTCTTCTTCTGATTTTCCGTTATTACCTTCGTTCAGCTCTTCCTCGGGCAGTTCTTTTACAGAAAGAGCAGAGATCGTATTGATTATCAGTCCAAGTACGGAATAGACGATTGCGACTGTTCTCCAGGCGTTAGCCCCGCCGCCGCATTTTGCAACAAAGCCGATTGTTACAGACTGAATCAGAAGGCTTGTGGAAAAGGCGAAGATGAATCGGCAGGAACCCATCTGGACACGTTCCTTACTGTTTTTTGTTACCAGCGAGGTAAGCGCAGAGTAAGCAATGTTATTAGCGGTATAGAAGACGCCGTTTAATAAGGTATAAGCAATAAAAAACCATGCGTATTGGGCGGTGGTTCCCCAAGTGGTGGGAATAGCAAAGTTTGCCGCTAATGTAATCGCGCAGCCAATATAACCATATAACATCCATGGCCTGGCTTTTCCAAGTTTTGAGCGGGTTTTATCGATCATTGCGCCGAAGAAAATATCGGTAAAACCATCGAATAGTTTTGACAGTGCAATGAGCGAACCCACAATACCCGCAGAGAGACCGATTGTGTTGGTTAAATAGATCATTACAAAGGAAGATAAGAAAGCATATACCACGTTGCCTGCAATATCTCCGGAACCGTATCCGACTTTGTTATACCATTTTAAATATGTTTTTTCGTTCATAAGAATAAATCTCCTTTCATTAAATAGGCGTTAAAAAATTTAATCTACATCGTTTTTTTCTGTGAAATGTCGAATGGTACCAGCTTAAATTGAAAACAAAATGCGGTTTCATGGAAGCGATACTTTTCCAGAACATTCGGCCCGCAGCTATTTGAACCGATTCCATGAAGCGCGTAATCCAGGCATAATATAGTTTTTCCCGATTCCTCCAATTCAAAATGATGAGATTTGCTCTCCAGTTCCTCTTGTGAATAGGCAGATGCGTGAAAGGAAAAACTGGTGTCCGATACGGCGGTTAATCCAAGGCGTTTTCCATTTATTTTTACGTAATCGCAGTCAAAACGGTTTCCATTTTCCTGCGGGAAGATATAATCTTCGTGCAATTCTGAAATAGTTGCAGAGTAAAGTCCATGGCTGCTGGCTCTATGCTTATCTCGGTAATTTTCATAAGGACCATATCCATAATAAGAAACGGTTTCGAATTCTCTCGGAAGAAACAGCCTCACGCCAAATCGCGGTAAAAAAGGAAAGGCTTCGTTCTTTTTAACATTCAGCGCCGCGAAAATGCCTCCGTTATGGTCCACGACCCATTGGGCCTGTACATCCAGAATTCTCTGCAGGGAAGCTGCTGAAACGGACATAGAGGAGGAAATGACAATTTTATTTTCGGAATGGGTTATGAGAGCGTTGTATGCTCTTGTACAGGAATGATGGTAATGGGCTCTTTTCCACTCCGTCTGGATATACATGTCGTTGTCTGTGGGGGCTCTCCAGATATTAATCTCCATTGGTTTTTCCAAGTATTCTTTTCCCTCATAAATCATACTTTCAAACATACCGTTCTTCTTGCTGTAGGTATAACAGAAATTCTTTCCGGATAAACGAATTTGGCAGTCTGTTTCTTTTATGGATATAGCGGCGCGTACGTCCGTTTTTCGGTTTAGCCATTCCATAGCGGTAAGATTTCTCCCATCTTCATTTTCCAGCCGGATTTCGTCAAAGCCTAATAAATGTCCTGCCGGAACCATAACAGAATCGTGCAGGAGATGGTATCGTATGTTCAGATAAATTTTCCCTGTTTTTGGAATAGGAAAATCAAGCTTTATGATTCCCTCCTTGTGCGGCTCTATGGAACACACCGGTACGGGGCCTGCGGCAGTACAGACGCCGTCGCGGGTTACTTCATAATGAATGGAGGCATAATCCTTTAAATCAGTAAAATCTAAGTAGTTATGGAGAGTTAGTTCCTTTGTATCGGCGCGATAGGAAATAACTCTTGCCGGACGATGTACGTTTTTATATTCTAGCAGTCCAACGTGAGGGGTGCGGTCCGGATAAACCAATCCGTCTATACAGAAATTACCGTCATGGATTGTTTCGCCAAAGTCTCCGCCGTAGAGATATTTTTTCTTACCGTTTTCAGCTATTCCGATTTCAACTGCATGATCGCACCATTCCCATACAAACCCGCCGCACAGAATGTCATGCTTTTCGATAAGCTGAAAGTAATCTTCAAAATCCCCGGGACCATTTCCCATTGAATGAGAGTATTCAACCAAAAGAAAGGGTTTTGACGCGTCCTTTTCCAAATATTCCTGTATCTCTGAGAGGGCGGGATACATTCTGCTGTACAGGTCAAGATTTGTGTAATCATAGATTTTGTCGTTATTGCGATATCTGGCGCTTTCATAGTGGGTAATCCGCTGAGGGTCAAATTCTTTGGTCCAATGGAGGGCTTTTTCAAAATTACATCCATATGCGCTTTCATTTCCCATTGACCATATCAGGATACAGGGTCGGTTCTTATCTCGCTGGATCATAAGCTGTATCCGGTCTAAGATGGAGTTTTCCCACAACGGATTATCCGCAATTGGATTGTTCCAGTTCTTAAATCGGTTATAATCGATATCTTCTTTGTCATACAGCATGAAAGGCCCGTGGGATTCGATATCTGCTTCGTTCATGACCATAAAACCATATTTATCACATAACTGATAGAAATAAGGCGCATTTGGATAGTGGCTGGAACGGATAGCGTTGAAATTATGCTGTTTCATCATGATAAGATCTTTCTTAATCTGGTTGATATTGACGGCGGCTCCGGTAACAGGATCCGAATCATGGCGGTTTACACCGCGAAATTTGATTTTTTGGTCGTTTAAGTAAAGAATCTTATTTTTAATCTGAATTGTCCGAAAACCGATGTATTCGGTAATTGTCTCGTTTTCTGTTTCAATAACAAGTTTATATAAATGGGGATGTTCGGCGCTCCATAATTGTGGTTGTTTTAAGTTTAATGAAATGTGATCTATTTTGACTTTGCCGGATGCCATGATATGATTTTTCTGATTATATAGAGTGACTGTTGTATCAATTGGCTGACCGATATAAGAGAAATGAAGTAATACTTCGGCTTTCTTTTCATTGACAGTAGTTGTAATGTGATAATCCCTGACACACTGTTTCGGACGTTTTAGGAGATAGACGTCCCGGAAGATTCCGCTCATACGGAACTTATCCTGGTCTTCTAGGTAGCTTCCGTCGCACCATTTCAATACAAGGACTGACAAGGTATTTTTACCTTCTTTTAGTAATGACGATACATCAAATTCACTTGTGGCGTGAGATACCTGGCTGTATCCGGTATAAGTACCGTTGAGCCATACATAAAAACAGGAATCGATTCCTTCAAAATTTAAGAATGCCTGCGGCGCCTGAATATCTTTTTCATATTGAAATTCGTACACATATGCGCCGCAGGGAATATCATGCGGAACATAGGGGGGATCAAATGGAAACGGATATCGAATGTTTGAATACTGATGGGAATCATATCCATACATCTGCCAGACGCCGGGAACTTTCTGTACATCGAAATCTGACGTATCAAAATCAGGTTCAAAGAATGGATCCTGAACATCATAGATACTCTCGAAAAACCGGAATTTCCAGTTGCCGTTTAGGAATTGTATCCGGTCGGATTCTTCTCTGTGTTCTATCAGATTGTCCATTCTTTTTGATGCGGGGATATAGTATGCTCTGGCAGGCATGGTCCCTTCGTGGAGAATCTCAGGATTCTCGTAATGCTTTGGTACAATCATCTTTGCAGCCTCCTTTTTTAAATATTATTTTTTTGCCAGTTGTAGTCCGTAAGGGTTTTTGAAATATTTCCCTGCCAAAACTCTGCGGTAAAGGCGATACCCTGCTGAACCGTTTGCTTCTTTTATTTTGGTATTATTATATAAACCGACGGCTTGGAAGTCTATAAACTCGATTAGACAAAACATACACAAAATGATACAATAGAAAAAATAGATGAGGGAGGTGCAGGTTATGTATATTAATTCCGGATATTTGAATCGTTCCCATGTGGCGTTTAAGGATAAGTCAAAACCTTTGATTGTCGGGAGTTGTGGGACATATCGTTTGTATAAGCATCCAAGGCTTCCTACGTATCGTCCGCGCGGCAGAGTAGATTTTCAGATGATCTATGTGTCCGCAGGATCTGCACATTTTCACTTTGACCATGCAGAAAATGATACGGTGGTTACTGCCGGAAATATGGTGCTGTTCCGGCCGAAAGAATTTCAGAAATATGAATATTATGCTGAGGATCAGACGGAAGTATATTGGGTTCATTTTACGGGAGGAAATGTAACGAATATATTGAGAAGCTATGGAATAAAAGACGATATGAGAGTATTCTATATGGGTACTTCTCTGGAATATGAACGGATATTTAAGCGGATGATATCTGAGTTGCAGCAGTGCCGGGCGGATTATCAGGAAATGCTGGTTCTTCTTCTCAATCATCTTTTTATCCTAATTCACAGGCAGGTAACAAAGCGGCATGTGTTGAAGAATGAATATTTGGAATATGAGATGGACGCGGCGGCTCAATATTTTAACGACCACTATAATACGAATATCAGTATAGATCAATATGCAAAGTCCCGGGGAATGAGTGTGAGCTGGTTTATCCGCAATTTTAAAGCCTGCATAGGAACGACGCCTATGCAGTATATTGTCTCCATCCGCATTACCAATGCGCAGGCTCTTTTGGAAACGACTACCTATCCGGTAGCCGAAATCGGGCGCATAGTAGGGTATGAAAATCCATTATATTTTAGCAGGATTTTCCATAAACAGAAGGGGTTTTCACCGTCTGAATACCGTAAGAGGATTCGTAAAACGGATGGATCCGAATTCTAAAGAAGTTTGTCGATAGCAAGAGAAACATTAGGCTGAAAATAGATATCTGTGATGCAAAACCGTGTGTCCCCTTATTCACTGAGGGTACTGTGAACAGACTAAACAATAAAAAAATCAACGTCTAAAGTGAAGAGAAGAGGCTGCTTTGGAAGAAGCGTGATAACATCACAGATTCTTCAAAAAGTACCTGATATATTATGGCTGTAAAAGAAAGCAAGGAGGGCAATAGCTGCTATACCATAAGGAGGATAAGATATGGGAATTTTCGATATTTTCAAACAGAAGGATATTAATCAGGGAATAGAAGAATATCAAACGGTTTCAGGAGCCGTGTTATTGGATGTTCGCACGCCCCAGGAATATCAGGAGGGGCATATTCCCGGAAGTAAAAGCGTGCCGCTGCAGACGATAAACAAAGTTGTTTCGGCAGTCCAAAGTAAAGAGACGCCTTTGTATGTTTATTGCTATTCTGGCTCAAGAAGCAGCAAGGCTGTAAGTATGCTTCAGCGCATGGGATATACAAATGTGACGAATATTGGTGGAATTTGTGCATATTCAGGAAAGGTGGAATTATAAAATGAAAGTAGTGATTGTGGGAGGCGTAGCAGGCGGCGCAACGGCTGCCGCACGTATCCGAAGATTAGATGAACAGGCGGAAATTGTAGTATTTGAACGTTCCGGATACATTTCTTATGCAAACTGCGGATTACCATATTATATTGGAGATGTAATTACGGATCCGGAAGAACTGACCCTGCAGACTCCGGAGAACTTTTTCTCTCGTTTTCGGATAAAGATGAAAGTCCGCCATGAGGTGACTGCCATCGATTCGGAACGAAAGAAAGTTTGCGTAAAGAATCTGGAGAACGGCGAAGAATTTGAAGAGACTTATGATAAGCTGATTCTTTCTCCCGGCGCAAAACCTGCACAGCCGCGGCTTCCCGGCGTCGGCATTAAAAAGTTGTTTACCCTGCGTACGGTGGAAGACACGTTCCGTATTAAGGAATATATCAATCAGAAACATCCGAAGTCGGCAGTTCTGGCCGGAGGCGGCTTTATTGGGTTGGAACTGGCAGAAAACTTAAGAGATCTGGGCATGGAAGTAACGATTGTACAGCGTCCGAAACAGCTTATGAATCCTTTTGACGCGGATATGGCTTCTATGATACACAGTGAAATGCGCAGACACGGAGTAAAACTGGTTCTTGGACATACGGTGGAAGGATTTGAGGAAAAAGATGGGGGCGTAGACATCTTACTGAAAGATGAAAAACCACTCCATGCAGATATGGTAGTCCTGGCTATCGGCGTGGTTCCGGATACAAATCTTGCCAAAGAAGCGGGGCTGGAATTGGGGATAAAGGGAAGTATTGTGGTCAATGAGCGCATGGAAACTTCCAAACCGGATATTTACGCCGCAGGAGACGCGGTTCAAGTAAAACACTATGTGACCGGACAGGATGCGTTGATTTCACTGGCCGGACCGGCCAACAAACAGGGACGTATTATTGCGGATAATATCTGCGGCGGAGACAGTAAGTATCTGGGCAGCCAGGGAAGTTCTGTTATAAAGGTATTTGACATGACGGCGGCTGTGACCGGAATCAATGAGACAAATGCCCGCAAAGCAGGTCTGAATGCAGATGCAGTCATTCTTTCTCCTATGAGCCATGCAGGTTACTATCCCGGCGGTAAGGTTATGACCATGAAAGTGGTCTTTGAAAAAGATACATACCGTTTACTGGGCGCCCAGATAGTGGGATACGAAGGTGTTGACAAGCGAATTGACGTGCTGGCTGCTGCTATCCACGCAGGGTTAAAGGCAACCAGGCTGAAAGATTTGGATCTGGCCTATGCGCCGCCGTATTCTTCTGCAAAGGATCCTGTAAATATGGCCGGTTTTATGATTGATAATATTTTCAAAGGTATCCTCAAGCAGTGGCGCTTGGAAGATGCAGCAGCTTTGCCCCGAGATGGAAGCGTGACGCTGCTGGATGTCAGAACTGTCTGGGAATATAACAACGGGCATATCGAAGGATTCCAAAATATACCGGTGGATGAACTTCGGAATCATCTGGATAAGCTGGAAAAAAGTAAACCGGTTTATGTGATCTGCCAAAGCGGACTCCGAAGTTATATTGCCGCACGTATTTTGGAAGGAAACGGTTATAAAGCATATAATTTCTCAGGAGGGTTCCGGTTTTACGAAGCAGTGATGGGCGACCGCCGTCTCATTGAATCGGCAACTGCCTGCGGTATGGACCGGAATGAACCATAAGCAGATTCCGGCGGTGCTTACGTCGGTAAAAAATAAGTGAAATGAAACTTCAAAACGGATATGTTTGTTATCAAGTAATACGGCGCAGATAATCGGCGATGTGAAAAATAAATAATACAGCCCCTCTTCAAATGGAAATTTATTTTGAGGATGGGCTGCGTTTATGCATGTTGTAGTTTTTCCAGTTTTTCTTTTTCCAGGATAATTACGGCGCCGCGGGATAGTTTCACCATACCTTCACTTTGAAAATAGCGGAGCATACGTGTGATTACTTCCCGGTGCGTACCTAGGTGGTTGGCAATTATTTCATGGGTGATGCTTAATTTGTCGGTTCCTTCGATAGAAGATTCTTCCAGAAGAAAGGCAGCGACGCGTTTGTCAAGGCTCTTCCACATAATCTGTTCGATCAGCCACATAACATCAGAAAAGCGGCTGGCCATTAGTTCGTTGGTATAATTTGCTATAGACGCGGATTCTTTCATAATATTTTTATATATCTCTGCGGGAATGACCCAAAGATCCGAATCCTTTTCTGCCTCTATACTTATTTCAAATTGAATGGAGTTTAACATACAGGAAGCAGAAAACAGACACATGTCCATATCAAACAGACGATAAATGGTAATCTCGCGTCCTTCATCGGAAAGAATGTATGCCCGTAGCTGCCCTGATTTGATTAGAAGCAGACCGGTACAGTCTGTATTTCCATTGTGAATTAAGGTTCCTTTTTTCACATTTTTTAAAATTAGGCTGCCAAGTATCTGTTTTTGCTGCATTGCACTCAGCTTTTTCCAAACAGGGAATACACTTTGAAAATCCATAATAATCGCTACCTTTTCAAATTCGCTCACTTTTTGGTAAAAAATAGCTTCTTTTTGTTTTTGCGGGTCTCAAGTTCAAAAAACTCTTGCAAGAGAGCTGGCATCGGATTTTTTGACCTTTTGACCCTGATATCATACAATTAGTATAATTTCCTTCGAGGCGTATGTCAATATGGACGGCGCCGCCTTAAGCTGTCGCAGGTAGTTTCCGTTAGCTGATCGTTCAATGGAATGTTACTCCGTCTGCTTAGAGACATGCTTCTGATTCAGCCCGCGTCCGGCAGGTGATGTGTGAACAGTAACTAGTTTCCATGTTACTGTTCGGACAGGACTATCGATTAATTCCATTTCATCCGTACTGATACGCGTTATTTTTCTTCTGCTAACAAATCCCGTATAAGGTACTGAATAAATTCTTTACATGTTCCACATCCAGTGCCAAAACGAAGCTGGTTTTCCACTTCTTTGTAGGAGCTAGCCCCGTTCTTAATGGCGTCTTCTATCATTCCGTATGTTATGTTTTTGCAATTACAGGCAAATTTATCTCTTTTCATTTTGATTCCTTTTTATTATTAAAATATTAGATTAGTATGTTTCATATTTGCGGGTTACCGATTTTTAGATAAAATTCGTTTTGTCCAAGTGTGCGGCTCTCTGTTTTTGGATAAAATTTGAAATAGTTACCGGCTGCTTTGGCTAAGGGATTGTACTCAGACAACAAAGGAGATTTGTTGTTTCCCACGGTTTTGTAAAGAAGCAATAAAAGCTTTTGTCAGGATTATTATCTGACGCAAGTACCTTTTATTAGTTTTCCTCGGTATCGCGTATTACATACATATAAGCATTTATATTCGATTTATTTCCAACTCATTCTTGCATTATATACATTGTTTATACCCCCAGTGGACAAAGAGACACACGCTCCAAATACCGTATTTTGGCGGCTGTCGGCGTCAACGTCAATCGACGTACGTTCCCCCCCTTGTCCACTGAGGGTAACTTCGATATAGTATATTTTAAATTTTAAAATCTGGCGCAATCCCGGACATTTATGCTGGCATATCCTGATTTTGAAGATAAGAATGCTATAAATGATTACATTTCTTTACTCCACGACCAGTTTAAACCACGGACTACCAAAAGAAAGATTGCTGCTCTAAAAGCCTTCTTCCATTATTTAACTTATGAAGAACTGATTACCACAAATCTCTTTGACAAAATAAATGTGAAGTTCCGTGAACCGCAAATACTGCCCCGCATAATACCGGAAGCCACAATTGCCACATTTATTTCCACAATGTATAAACAAAAGTCGCTTGCAGCCACAACGTATCAATACAATGCCGTTCTTCGTGATATCACTATCATTGAACTGCTTTTTTCTACAGGGGTCAGAATCTCGGAACTGTGCGCGTTAAGAATGCAGCAAGTGGACTTGGTATCTTATAAACTAATCATTTATGGAAAAGGCTCCAAAGAGCGTCTGATCCAAATCGGCAATGATGGTGTCAAAAAGATAGTATCAGAATATTACACAGCTTTTCAGACAGATATTCTCTCTACCGGATGGTTTTTTATTAACCGGCTTCATCAGCGGTATTCGGAACAATCGGTAATGGCTATGATTGTAAAATACTTAAATTTAGCTATGATTGATATGCATATCACTCCACATATGTTTCGCCATTCTTTTGCCACTTTGCTGCTGGAAGCCGATGTTGATATTCGCTATATACAAAAAATGCTTGGTCACAGTTCTATCAAAACCACTGAAATTTATACAAACGTATCGCTGGCAAAGCAAAATGATATTTTAACAACCAAGCATCCGCGTAATTTCATGAATTTAAATGAATGTTAAAAGTAAGTGAATGGGTTTTACCAGTTCTGTCTGCAAAATAGATGATAGGTTCTCTTTTCACCTACAGATGATGGACGCTTTTTCTATACCGCTGTAATTCTTCCTCACTGACATTTTCTATGATTTCATCGAGAAATGCCAAGAGTTTTTTCTTGTTTTTTGGCAGTTGTCCGTAAAACTGGTACGCGTTAGAAGCCCCCATTGCCGCAAAAATTGTTGGTATCTGCAGATTTTCAATGAGTGTCCGTACTTCTTTGTATTTTTCGAGTTCACTTTCTTCCCGCCAGTTTCCGCGCTGTATTTCTGTATAAAGCTCAGAATCGGGATAAATCGTAAGCATATTTGCCCCAATGAGCGAGGGTTGTGTCTGATTGCATATATCAGCCGTTAATTTTGCTCCGATTTCTCCGCGGCCTGCTCCAGAAATACTTACCAGATAAAAGAAACTGTAATGAATACCTGCCGTATCTAATCTCCGGCATTGCGCTATAATGTCCGTCGAGGTATAACCTTTGTTCATAAACCGCAGGGCTTCATCATCGCCTGTTTCTATTCCTATCGTAAGGCCGTCATATCCTAGAGTCCGCAGTTTAATAAGTTCCTCATGGGTTTTACAGGTAATGTCCGTGATCCTTGCAAAAGAGCCGATAGATTTTATGGAGGGAAGATAATTGTGAATTAGCTGTGCAATTGCAGCTAATTTGTCATAGGACAAAACGAATGGGTTGGCTCCTGTCAGAAATACTCGGTCTATGTGTTCGCTGTTTAAACCTTTGACAGTTCTTTTAACCTGCTGCAAATCAGATTCAATATCCTCCATAGGGGACATTCTAAATGCAAACGGTAAATCATTATATAACGTACAAAACTTACACTTGTGATGCGTACAGCCTGCCGTTACCTCAATCAGAAGTGATGCCGCTTCATAAGGCGGTCTCCAAATTGTTCCTGTGTAATGCATCAATACATCTCCTTTCCTTGCGCCGCGCCGTTTCCCGTGCATATAGGTAAACCCGCAGGGAGTTTTCTGTGGTTTATACTAATTATACTTTTGTACAGTGATTTTACAAGTACTGTACTTTTTTGCAGTACATCTAAATAGGACGTACATTGATTTTTAAGAAAGTGTGTGTTATATTGTTCCAGAAAGGAGCGGTAAAAATGAAAAAAAGCGCATTGGCTGTTGAACGCTGCAAAACAGTTTCTACTATACAAAAAATTTTAGGTGGTAAATGGAAAATTGAAATTATTTATTACATCGCCTTTCAGGATGTACACCGCTTCGGAGAGCTTCGCAGGCATATCGGCGATATTACGGAATCAAGTCTGACAAAGCAGCTTCGGGAATTGGAAGCGGACGGTTTCATTACTCGCCATGATTACAAAGAAGTTCCTCCCCATGTGGAATATAACCTGAGTGACTTGGGAAAAAGCTTTATTCCTGTCTTTGAGCATATGAAACAATGGGGGGATGAAAACCTTCGTGAATAAATAAAATGGTATACGGCAGTCGCATAAATTCCCATGCTAAGCCCTCCGTGAAAACACGGACATAAAACTTTGCCGCACAATAGGTTAGTGTATTAGTAACAATCGTATAGCCGCCGCAGGAAGAAACTTTCGAGAGATCTTCGAGTCGGCTATGTAAGACACACAGGGAAACTTCAAAAACACAACTATAAAGAAAACAGGCAGAGGAAACATCCTTTGCCCGTTCTTTTCATTATAATATTAATATTTTGCAGACGTCAATCCATTTTATATAGCCAGAGTATTCTTCTAACTCTTTCAAGGAAAGCTCTATTGCACTATTCGGACTGCCGCACGCAGGAAATACTGTACTGAAGCGTTTGAGCGATACGTCTAAGTACGTTTCCACTCCCGCATTTACGGCAAAGGGACAAACGCCTCCAATAGCGTGTCCGACTAAAGGCTCTGCTTCATCGAAAGACAACATTTTTGCTTTTGTGGCAAATTGTGCTTTGTACTTAGCATTATCAATCTTGGTATCGCCCGCCGCAACAATCAATATTACTTTTTCGCCTATATGAAATGATAATGTTTTAGCAATTCGGTTTTCTTCACAATGCAAAGCCTTAGCAGCAAGGGCGACCGTCGCGCTTGATACTTCAAATTCCTGTATCCTGTCATCTATTCCTTTTGTTTTAAAATACTTTCTTACTTTTTCAACAGACATATGCTAACCTCCAAATGATAAGCTGTTCCATTTTAGTAAATAATCTTTACAGTGGCGTTTATTTTTTTGTAATTGTGATTTCCAAAATATATTGATATGTAAATTCAATTCCATTGCAAGTCAAGTTTTCACACATATGTGGTGGATCGCTCTCCGAGAAACCCATAGGACGTAGTTCAAAACATCTTAATGAACCAAATTCTTTATCAAAGGCAGACGCAAATTGATAACAGGCAGATACGATTTCATCTTCTGTTTTTCCCATCGAACGAAGATAGATTCCTATAAACATAAGCGAGCCTTCAACTAAACCGCACTGCGCTCTATATCCGCCGGCGCCATGTAATCCAACCGCAGACCAGATTGTTTGCGGCTCAATAGTAATTTTAAATAATTCACTTAAACAAATCAGCGCTGTCCTTGCACAGTTTATATCTTCTTTCCAGTACAATTCATGTACACGTTTTGTTATATACTCTTTCATCAGTACACCTCTCTAGTGATACAAATTTGTTTTCTCAAATTTTTTCATAAAACTAATTTTCGAGCCAGATGATGAACTGCCGATATAGGCATAATTCCTCCATAGAAGGTGGATTTGCTTTTACCGATTTGGCAATCCGCTTTTTTCTCATATCATAAAGAAATTTGTGATTTTTTCCTGAGATACGGTTTTGAGATTTCCCTTCTGTTATAAAAAAGATGTCGGTTTATCATCCTCCCGATAAAGCTTACCGAATTTACCTCTTTGTCTCCAAACATAGTTTTCATATAAACGCTAATCTTTGCAGAAAATAAATCAGACATTACCTTTGTACGATCCTTTGAATAATCATGGATATTGTCATGGCAGCTATCCCTAATATCAGATAAACACCTGCATACAGAAGAAATGCTTTTTCACTCATGCTAAAAAATATCCAGGAACCAAGCAGGAACAATACTGCTGAAACGACTGGCATTCCCCATAATCTTTTTATGTTTTTTCCTACAAAAACACCCATAATAACAGAATATATTGGATTTACGGCAAAGAATAATATAAAACATACCGCCATTCCTGCGTCAACTTTTACAAAGGAAATTGCAAGCAAAGGTAAAATCAACATGATTACCATGGAAATTATAAACCAAAGTATAAAATTATTTTTCATCTTATGGCTATCTCCTAACAATGCAAATATGCGGTTTTTATTATACTCCTAGATTATGAACATTTCAAGAAATCCAGTTACTATCATTTGTTGTATAAATATATCTCTATTCGGCTATATAAAAACGCCATGTATCGTAAAGAAGCAAGAGACTGAAAACAAGAGATAGACCGTCAGCATCACACCTTCCGAACCAGAGAGACCAAAGACCAGCAGCAAAATTTGTTTAAAGGCAAGAGGAATACATATGGTACTTGTATTCGCTCGCCCCTCCTGTAGTATGACCGCTGATATTCGCACCGGTATTGTACCTCATGGCGTTCCCTGCACTGTCGTAGGCGCAGAAAACGGACGTATCGTCGCCTGCTGCAGTGCCGCGGCAGGAATGGCGGACAATGCCATGAAGGCATAGTGTCTTAACCTCTTGACTATGGAGCTTTATCGGCAGTTTATTTTTGTCAAAACTGCCAAATGTACGATTTTATACACACATTTTCATCTTGATATCATCCGATATCACAAGAATATCCTTAATTTTTATTTTAAAAATGATAGATAAGATCAACAGATTATCCACGGAAGGCAATGTTGTTCCATGTTGCCATTTATAAATTGCCTACGGTGTCTCAAATCCAAAAATAATCTGCAGCTCTTTTCCCTGATGCAGTTCAATAGCTAGTTGCTGATAAATCTCAGCCACTTGTTTTCCAAGATTCCGACTACCCGTATGGATTACCAAATAATTAGTTCCGTCAGAAGCCCGGTCAATCTCAATAAAATGATTTCCTCCGCCCAATGTTCCTAAACTTCTCTCTATCCATTTTGTCTTTTGCAGAGAGCGGTAACAACGAAGTTCTGTCAGATCAAACCTTTCCTTTCGTCCCTCCCATGCGTTTTTCCCGGATGGAATAAAATGACACGCCTCATCAAATTTTTCGAGATCTATTTCCTGCTTTCCTAAATTTATCGTGTACATTCCGCAACCAATATCCACGCCTACCACATTCGGAACTGCTTTTCCGTTTACGGTCATGGTCGTTCCAATCGTACATCCTTTTCCTGCATGTACATCCGGCATGATCCGAACGCGGCATCCTTCCGTAAAATCCTGATCACACATTCTGCGAATCTGCTCAATCGCCTCATCCTCGATAATATTCGCATAGCAAATAGCTGTTGTTTTAATACCTTTTATTTCCAACATTGCTGTATCTCCTCCTTTCCTGCAATGTCAACCATCCTATACAGATTCGAACTGTAATCCTGTGGTTTGCAGCCGCATGCGCTATCCATTAAGCTATAGGATAAAAAACCGCCTATCCTATAAGATAAGCGGTCGATAAACGATATCTATGATTCCTGATTTCAGCTCTGATGCCTGAATCTGCTTAACTTATTGGAACGCACACAAATGAAACTATGCCCTTTATCAAGATCATAGCCACGTTCACTGCAATATAGTTTTACATTTATCATTGCTGTCATCATAATCGTTTCCTTTCCCGGACTTTTCCTGTCTGCTTTTCTTCTTTCTACCTCAATATAGCACATGAATCCTAAATTGTCATTATACTGCTAGTATAAAAATCATTTATAATTCAAATAAAGATAAGAAATATCTATTAAGCAGCTCCCAATTCTGATTTTTTGCCGGTATTTCATCCGCTTTCTTTTTTATCATATCTATTGAGCTTTCAATATAATCGTTTAAAATCTGAATTCGCGGCGCCAATCCCATTTCCGGAAGTTCCTGCTTCATTTTCACGGAAACGGAAAGGGGGTTATTATGAACATGTTAGAAATTCTGCCATTACTTCTACTGAATTTTTAATTTGACAATCTTTGAATCATTTTAAGTATCCGCCCCG
>CAJURK010000019.1 GCA_910588745.1 uncultured Dorea sp.
TTTCTTTTTTTCCCGGATTTTTTATAAGGATATTCAATCAAAACGCGGAGCTGGTACAGGCGGCTGTTCCTTCGATGCATATTTATTTCTTTGGTTTTTTTATGATGGCCTTTCAATTTGCCGGTCAGAGCGTGTTTAAATCACTGAATAAAGCAAAGCACGCCATATTTTTTTCTATACTGCGCAAGGCGGTTATCGTAGTGCCGCTGACGCTAATCCTTCCGAGGGTCGGCGGCCTTGGGGTTAGCGGTGTGTTCCTTGCGGAACCGATTTCTAACTTTATCGGAGGGCTTGCATGTTATATAACGATGAGGAGGACAATACTGGCAAAGCTTCCGCCGGACAAATAAGGCGCTGGCGACGGATTTTCTTGCTTTCGGTATTCGATCGTATTATAATGTAAAAATAAAGGCTAAGAGAGTTGTCTGAGGAATTATTGTTTTACAGAATACAGCTTGAGAAAAACGTAAGAGAAAGCGGGGTGTGACAGAATGAAAATGGTGACGGAGAAAGTTCTGGAATTTTGGGACTGCCTTGACACAGAAGCGGTGGTGAATAAAAGAGAACTCTTTCTCGGGATTCTGGTGTGCGTACTGACCGGAGTCTTGGCGGGCATCATGGTCAGTCCGAAAAAGCGGGTTACGATTGGCGGCTGCAGCGGAGAATGTATCGCGGAAGAGATAGAGTAGCATAAAGCAGAATAAGGGCAGCAAGAAGCATTCCGGGTTCGTATGTGGTCATAGGGATCCGGAATTTTTTCTGCTCCAAAAATAAACAGCATAAAACAGTTGACAACAGTTTGACTCTGTTATATACTGTTTACAACGAAAGGGTGATGAAATGAAAATTATAATTAACAATTCTTCCATGCAGCCAATCTACGAGCAGATTGTAGCGCAGTTTAAGGCGGCGATTATGAAGGGGGAGTTGAAGGAGGAAGAGATGCTTCCATCTGTCCGGAGCCTTTCTAAGGAACTGAAAGTTAGCGCGTTGACGGTAAAGAAGTCTTATGACGCGTTGGAAGAAGAGGGTTTTGTGATAACGGTTCATGGAAAGGGGAGTTTCGTTACATGCGCCAGCCAGGAGATGATGATGGAGGAGAAGCGCAAAGAAGTGGAAGCGGATCTGGAGCTGGCTATCCGGAAAGGCAGAAGCTTAGGGATGAGTAACCAGGAAATTACGGATGTATTTATGATTGTTTTGGAGGATTAAGAGAAGATGATTGTACTAGAGCAGGTGAAAAAACACTATCAGGATTTTACGCTGGATTGTTCTCTAAAAGTTCCGGAAGGATGCGTTACCGGGCTGGTAGGAAGAAACGGAGCGGGGAAAAGCACGACGTTTAAGGCAATCCTGGGACTGATCAGGACAGACGGCGGCAGAGCGCAGGTTTTCGGCAAGCCTGCGGCGGAACTTACAAAAGCGGATCGGGAACAGATGGGGGTTGTACTGTCTGACTCGGGATTCAACGAATACTTGTCTGTAAAGGATTTGGCGCCGGTGCTGCGGAATATGTATCATTCATTTGATGAGGCGGAATTTATACAAAAGTGCGGAAAGTTTCGTGTTCCCATGGATAAGCAGATCAAAGATTTTTCAACCGGCATGCGGCGAAAGTTCCAGATTATCGCGGCTCTTTCCCATAAGGCAAAGCTGTTGATTTTAGACGAACCTACGGCCGGGCTGGATGTGGTGACCAGGGAGCTGCTTTTGGATATGCTGCGGGAATATATGGAGAAGGAGGGCAGGGCAATCTTGATCAGCTCTCATATTTCTACAGACTTGGAGTCTTTTTGCGACGATATCTACTTGATAGACGAAGGAAAGATTGCGCTGCATGAAGAAACGGATGTTCTTCTCAGCAGTTATGGGATACTAAAGGCGACGCAGGAGCAGTATGAGAAGCTGGATAAGAGCTATTTGCTGTCTGAGAAAAAAGAAGATTATGGATACCGGTGCCTAACTAGGGAAAAGAGATTTTATCAGGAGAATTATCCCGAGGTAGTCATTGAAAAGGGCGGCATCGATGAATTGATTATGATGAGAGAAGGGGGACGGGACAGATGAAAGCATTGTTAATCAAAGATTGGAAATTATTAAAGAACCAGAAACAGTTTTTTCTGGTAACGCTGGTAATTGTAGGAGTCTTTTTGTTTACATCGAAGAATTTTGTGTTTGTGGTAAGTTATGCGACCATCATGTATACGATATTTACCATTAGTACAATCAGCTATGATGATTACCATAATGGTATGAGCTTTCTTTTTACCTTACCGGTGAGCAGACGGGAATATGTAGTGGAAAAATATTTCTTTGGTATTCTCACAGGAAGCGGCGCGGCGGGGGCGGTGCTTGCGGCGGCGGCAGCGGTATCCAGGGTAAGGGAAATGGATATGACGGTGGAAGAACTGACGGTATCGATTATGACGGCGATTCTGGTTGCAATGTTTGTTCTTTCCTTTACCATTCCGAGTCAGTTGAAATTCGGGGCGGAAAAAGGCAGGATGGCGATGATGGCGGTCAGTATGGTGTTCTTTGTTTTGATTATGGGATGCGGGGCGCTTTTGAAGCGAACGGGTTGGCAGGCGGGAAACCTGTTTAGGAGAGTGGAGGAAGCTCCCGCCGAGCTTGTAGTCTGCGTGATAGGAGCGGGATGCGCGGCAATGCTGCTGATATCCGCGCTCATTTCCTTAAGGGTCTTGAAACAGAGGGAATTCTAGCACGCATGTGAAAATTACAGACGGCCAAGAGGAATGCTCCGGCACATTAAATCATGCCCCGGCTGTTTAGAATGAATACCCAGAGGAAAATGGTTACCACAGAAATACAGGTGCTTAATACCACCAGTTCCCCGGCTAAGGCGCCGTCGCCGTCCATATTGGACGCCATCGGATATGAGGCGGTAGCGGTAGGGGTTGCGAACATGGTAAAATAGACGAAGGTTTCTAACGGCTCGAAGGACATAGCAGAAGCGGCCGCAAGAGCAATAGCCGGCAGCAAAATCAGTTTGGCGGCAATCGCAGGTACTAAGTATTTCAAGTTGCTCCTCATGGATGAAAAACGCAGGGTGCCGCCCAGTACAAACAGAGCCAGGGGCGTGGTCATAGATGAGAACTCGGAGATCGGGGTTTCTACGCCGGAGGGCAGACGAAAGTCTAGCATAACGGCGGCAGCGCCTGCAATGGCTCCCAGAATCAAAGGATTCGATAATACTTTTTTTATCAGTCCAAGGGGACGGATGCTTCCGCCCCGGAAGTATTCTAACAGAATGATTGCAGTAACGTTGTAAATAGGCACGATAATAGCCACCAGCATAGAGGCCGTCGCGGTTCCTGCGTGACCGAAGATATTTTCAGTCAGAGGGATTGCAAATAACACAAAATTACTTCGATAGATACCCTGGATGAGGACGCCTCGTCTGGGGTTTTCTTTTACCATTCGGGGAATGAGAAGAAACAGAATGAAAACCAGCAGGAGGACGCTGAATACGGCGGCCGTCACGAACGCGTAGTTTAACTTCTGCCCTGGATCCCGGTCGTATAAATTGTAAAACATCATCAGGGGAAAGAATACGCGGAACGTCATTTGGTTGAGCTTTTTCATGAATGCTTCGTCCACAACGCCCGCCGCCCGCGTCAGGTATCCAAATGATATATAGAATAAAAATGGGAAAACTGCATCGAATGCAATGATAAAGCTGTTCATGCGAACCTCCGTGTGAAATATTATTGTATAACTCTGTGGCTTTCGATAATCAGCCTGACCGCGCGGTACAGGAAAGGTTTGTACGCGTCGATGGGTACAGGCTCTTTGTACAGGATGGAATTATATCCGGCGGAACCTGCAAGCTCCACGATGGTAAAGAGCATGACGTCCACATCCTGATAGGCATATTCGTCTTCCGCTACCATGTTCAGGAATCTTTCGTAAATGTCGTTGTCGGCATCCTTGCCGGTGATCAGCGCAGCGCGCAGCGCGCCCATTACCAGATTCTTGGATATGAAATTAAGAAGAGGCAGATCTTTCATCAGATGATCGATGATATGATCGATAATAAAGATCATCTGGTTTTCCAGTCCGTGAATCTGCGCTTTTTCCATTGCAAAACCCGCATGGTAGAACAGTTCGTGAGTCTTGTGGGCTACTAAATTGTTCTTGATATCGTACTTATCCCGGAAATACAGGTAGAACGTGCCCTTGGCGACGCCGGCTTTTTTTACAATATCGGAAATAGCCGTTGCGTGTATCCCTTTGGTGGTAAATAATTCATATGCAGTATTGAGAAGCGCGTCTCGTTTCAATTTTTTGTTTTCTTCTACTTTTCCCATAATATTTATTCCTTATGCAGAGCGCCGGGGGCCGGGTCGGAGTTATTCGTCGGACGCAGAGGCTGGCGACCGGCCGTATGCGTTGTTTATGAGTAACATTATAACGGTTTTAGTCTGGATTGCAAATAGATTTTTTGTAAAAGTGACTAAAAGTCAATTTTTTAAGCAAAATATATTGACTATTGGTCATTTTTGTTGTATAGTACGAAAAGAACAAAATGACTAATGGTCATAATTAAAGAAGGAGTTGAAGGAAATGGTAAAGCTGGGAAAGAAAATTGTGAAGTACAGGGCGGCCATTCTGGTTATCAGTTTTTTACTTCTGATTCCCTCGGCGTGGGGGTATGCGAATACCAGAATTAACTATGATGTGCTTACTTACCTGCCGGAAGACATTGAGACTATGCAGGGGCAGGATATTATGGTGGAGGATTTTGGCGCCGGGGCGTTTTCCATGCTGATTGTGGACGGGATGGAGAACAAGGACATATCGAAGCTGAAAGCGCAGATTGAGGAAGTCGATCATGTGTCAAAGGTTCTCTGGTATGACTCGGTCGCGGATATTTCGGTTCCCCAGAGCATGCTTCCGGATGATATTTACGAAGTGTTCCATTCGGATACGGGTACGATGATGGCGGTATTTTTTGATGAATCTACTTCCGCGGACAGCACGATGGATGCGATTACAACGATCCGAAGGCTGTCCGGAAAGCAGTGCTTTATCAGCGGCATGTCGGCGATCGTGACGGATACAAAAGAGCTGGCCGAGAGCGAGACGCCGGTTTATGTACTGATCGCGGTGCTTTTGTCAACGCTTGTGCTGGGGATTACGATGGAATCCTTAGTGGTTCCGGTTTTGTTCCTGATTAGTATCGGGATGGCGATTGTATATAATCTGGGAAGTAATTATTTCCTGGGAGAGATTTCTTATATTACAAAGGCTTTAGCGGCCGTGCTGCAGCTTGGGGTAACCATGGATTATTCTATATTCCTGATGCACAGCTTCGATGAACAAAAACTCCGGTTTGACGGAGATAAGGAGAGGGCTATGGCCCATGCCGTTTCCCAGACCTTTTCTTCGGTAATCGGAAGTTCGGTTACCACGATAGCAGGCTTCATCTCTTTGTGTTTTATGAGTTTTACGCTGGGAAAAGATATCGGAATTGTAATGGCGAAAGGCGTGATCTTCGGAGTCCTTGCATGCGTGACCATCCTGCCGTCCATGATCTTATGCTGTGATAAGCTGATTGAAAAGACGAAACACAGGCCGGTTCTGCCGAATATCAACAGGCTGTCGGACAGGATGACAAAACGGTATCCGGTGTTTGCCGTTATGTTCCTGGTTCTTTTGTTCCCGGCAATTTACGGCAATAACCATACCGGCGTTTACTATAACCTAGACGAGACCCTGCCGAAGAATCTTCCCAGCATTATCGCCAATGAAAAGCTGAAGGAAGATTACGACATGAATACCACCCACATTTTGCTGGTGGACAGTTCGGTTCGTCCTTCGGATGTGAACCGGATGCTAAAGGAAATCGAGAAGGTGGACGGCGTAAAATGGACGCTTGGAATTGACAAATTGGTAGGTCCAGGGATTCCGGCGGATATGCTTCCGTCTAAGGTCACGGATATGCTGAAAACAGACCAGTATCAGATGGTAATGATTAATTCTGTTTATAAAGTGGCGTCGGATGAGGTAAACGCCCAGGTGGACGCGATTCATTCCATTACGGAACGCTTCGACAAAAACGCGCTGTTAGTGGGCGAGGCGCCGCTGACAAAGGATCTGATTGATATTACAGATCATGATTTTAAAATGGTGAGCGTGGTATCCATCGGGGTCATTTTCCTGATTATTCTGGTTTTGTTCCGTTCCATTACGCTGCCGGTTATTCTAGTAGGCGTGATAGAGTTTGCCATATTTGTAAACATGGGGATTCCGTATTATACGGGAACCACCCTTCCCTTTGTAGCATCCATTGTAATCGGAACGATCCAGCTTGGAGCGACGGTGGATTACGCGATTCTTATGACGACCAGGTACAAAAGGGAACGGAGCAGAGGCGCGGGCAAATATGAAGCGGTAACGACGGCTCATCAGGCATCGGCTCAGTCCATCATTGTAAGCGCGCTGAGTTTCTTTGCGGCAACTTTTGGAGTGGGAATGTACTCCAACATTGATATGATCAGTTCCCTGTGTATCCTGATGGCAAGGGGAGCCATCGTTAGTATGGCGGTGGTCGTATTTGTTCTTCCGTCGATGTTTATGATATTTGACAAAGCGATTGTAAAAACCAGCAGCGGTTTTCTCCCAAAGACAGAGAATGGGCGGCATGGGAAACCGGATAAGAAAAACAGGCAAAACAGTAACTGCAAATTATATAGCGAAGTGAACGCGCATCAGGAGGTATTATAATGAATAAGAAGATAGGGAAACACAGTAATAAAAACGGAAACAAAGGGAAAAGTATGAAGCTTATGGCGGCGGCAATGGCGGTTGTGATTACAGCCGGAGCGGCAGGAACCTGCGGTTATCAAAGAAATGTAATTACCGCAAAGGCATCGGAGGTAAACGTAGAGGAGCTGCAAAGCGTGGCCGAGAGCGCGCTGGAGACAGACGGCGAGAAGCCGGAGAGCGTATCGGACGCAGACGGCGGAGAGATGAACGCTGCAGAAGAAGAAAACGCAGTTAAGAAAGAAGAATCGGTCTACGTAAAGGCTGATTCCACCGGAAATATAAAGAATACCACCGTTACGGAATGGATTAAGAATCCCGGCAGCGGACAGCTTGCCGATGTATCGGAACTGGAGGATATCGAGAATATCAAGGGGGAAGAGGCCTATCAGGCGTCAGGGGACAGCGTTCTTGAGTGGCAGTCGGAGGGAAACGATATTTATTATCAGGGAACTACGAAAAAAGAGCTTCCGGTAGGAGTGAAGGTCAGCTATAAGCTGAACGGCAAAACGATCAGCGCGGAGGATTTGAAGGGAAAAGACGGTAAAGTTGAAATCCATATCCAATACAGCAACGATTCCAAGGTTAAAGTTGACGTAGGCGGAAAGGAAGAAGAGATGTTTACGCCGTTTACGATGATCACGGCGATGATGCTTCCGACGGACGAGTACCAGAATGTGGAGATTGACCACGGCAGGGTGTTTTCAGACGCGGATAAAGATATTGTGGTAGGGCTTGGATTCCCGGGGCTTAGCGAGAATCTGAATCTGACGGACGGAGAGTTTGATTTTGAACTGCCAAAGGAGGTAACCATTACTGCAGATGTGAAACATGCGTCGGTAGGGCCGACCATTACGGTAGCGTCTACGGATTTCCTGCAGGATTTGGATGTGGAAGGAATGGATGGTTTTGATGATCTGAGCGATTCCATTGCGGATTTGAAGGATGCTACCAACCAGTTGGCGGATGGCACGAAGGAGGCGGCCGGCGGCGCCGGGGAGCTTAGCGCCGGGGCTGCGGCGCTGGCGGATGGCACAAACGCGCTAAAAAATGGAACAGAAAAGCTTGCCGGAGGAGCCGGGGCGTTAAAAAACGGAGCCGATAATTTGGCCGAAGGAGCAGGAACATTGAAAAACGGCATTGATACGCTGGATCAAAAATCAGGGGAACTGATCATGGGGGTTCAGACACTGGGCGAGGGCATTCACAGTTATACGCAGGGCGTACAGAATCTGGCGGATGCGATGGATACCTCCGGTCTGACGGAGGGAAGTACGCAGGTTGCCGACGGAGCCCAGGCGGTGCATGCGGGATTGCAGAATCTGGCGGACGGACTGGGGATTGCGGCTCCAACGGGAATCACAGAACAGGTATGCGGTGAAGCGGCGGCGATTCAGGAATCCCTGGCCGGCTTAGAAAATGCGATTGGGAATCTTTCCGCGAAGGCTCAGGTTATCGATAACGGAGGCGCCGACGTTTGCTGCGACGTAATAGGATTGGAAGGATATCTTACTACGGTACTAAGCGATCCAGACGCGGCAGGCAGCGCGGCGGCACAGATTCAGCAATATTTTACAGCAGCCGGTACGGATGCGTCGGCGGTTGCGGAGGTTGTGGGAGAAGACGAAGCCTTAGCGCAGATTCAGTCAATCCGGGGAATGGCGGAAACGATGCGGGCAGACGCCAGTGCAAGCAGCAACCAGATCGCAGGGCTTATGGGTCAGCTTCAGGGCGCGCTGTATGGAACTTCCCAACAGCCCGGGCTGATACCGGCAAGCAGCCAGGTGGCGGCAGGAGCAGGTTCTGTTCATGCGGGAATCCAGCAGGTGCAGCAGGGGGTTCACGATCTGCAAAGTTATAATGATATGCTTTCCGGCGGCGCAGCCGCGCTTCTGCAGGGAGGAGAACAGCTTGCGGGCGGCGTAAGTCAGCTTTCCGCCGGCGCCGACGCGCTAAACAGCGGCGCGGGCGCCCTTGCAGACGGTGTTACTACGTTAAATAGCGGTTCCAGGACTCTCCTGGAAGGAATCAATACATTAGACGGGGGAGCCGCCGCCCTTGCAGACGGAGCGAACGCGCTGGCAGAGGGCAATCAGGCGCTGGCAGACGGCATGGCGGAATATAAAGCAGAGGCGATTGATAAACTGACGGATTTATTCGACGGCGATATTACCCGGGCAAGGGATCGGCTGAAAGCCATGTCCAACCTTGGAAAAAGTTATCAGTCATTCGCAGGGTTGTCTCCGGAAATGAGCGGAACAACGAAGTTTATCATAGAGACGGAAGGGATTGGTGAATAAAAGAAAATGTATGTTGTGTATCTTTTTCAGTGATTTTATGGTATAGTAATTATGTTACTGAAACAGGAAAATAATAAAAGCAGTCAAATTCCAATGGATTTCTCTTAAATGTACGTATGGAAAAGCAGGAAACTTTCAGAGCATGTTAGAAATTTTATTTCAAACATGCTCTGGATGGATTCCTGTTTTTTTGATATAATTTGGCAGAAGGTTTCTGTGCGGAGGTTTGTAAGAAATGAAGGGAAAAGAGAAAATGGAAGCATATACGGGGTTTGCAGAAGTATACGATATGTTTATGGACAATGTGCCTTATGTGGACTGGGCAGGATATTTATGCGAGGTTCTGAGGGAATATGGAATTTCAGACGGCCTGGTGTTGGAGCTTGGCTGCGGAACCGGGAATCTGGCTATGCGGCTTGCGGACGCCGGATATGATATGATCGGTGTGGACGCTTCCCCGGAAATGCTGGAGATTGCTATGGATAAGAAAGTGGGCGGGGGATATGATATTTTGTATCTGCTGCAGGATATGCGGGAATTTGAATTGTACGGGACGGTGCGGGCGGCAGTAAGCGTGTGCGACAGCATCAATTATATTACGGAGCCGGAGGAACTGGTACAGGTATTTGGGCTGGTCAATAACTACCTGGACCCTTCAGGGATCTTTGTATTTGATTTTAATACGGATTATAAATACCGGGAACTTTTGGGGAATCAGACGATTGCGGAAGATCGGGAGGAAAGCAGTTTTATCTGGGACAATTATTATGAGGAAGAGACCGGGATGAATGAATATGAGCTGACGCTCTTTATCCGTGAGGAAGACGGCAGATATGGGAAATATCAGGAGACGCATGTTCAAAAGGGGTATACTCTGGAGGAAATGAAGGAATTTATTCAGAAATCCGGGATGGAATTTGTGGCGGCATACGACGCTTATACGAAGGAGCCGCCCAGCGGGCGGAGCGAACGGATTAGCGTTGTGGCGAGAGAGAAGGGGAAATCGGCGGGCTAGGGTTTATCTCGTAAGTTGTACTTTTGGTGAAAAAGAGATATAATAGGACAGGAGTGGTGCATGTTAGAAAACAGGTTTTCCATGCGTGGGTTTTGACTATATATACTATATATTATGAAGGAAAGGATACGGGATAGATGAAAGATTATGTTGTGAGAGGGATAGCGGCGGACAGCCAGATCCGCGCTTTTGCCGCGTGTACGACGGCGGCTGCGGAGGAAGCGAGGAGCCGTCATGATACCAGCCCTACGGCTACGGTGGCGCTGGGGCAGCTTATGACTGCGGGAACGATGATGGGGGCTATGATGAAGAATGATACGGATATTCTTACCCTGCAGATTCGGGGAGACGGACCCATCGGGGGGATTACGGTTACTGCGGATAATCAGGGAAATGTAAAGGGGTATGTGTTCAACCCGGACGTGTCGGTTCCTGTAAAAAACGGGAAGATTAACGTAGCGGATGCGCTGGGAATCGGCTTGCTGAACGTCATTAAAGATATGGGGCTGAAAGAACCCTATGTGGGGCAGACCATATTAGAGACCAGCGAGATTGCCCAGGACTTGACCTATTATTACATGAATTCGGAACAGATTCCCTCGTCCGTGGGACTGGGCGTTCTGATGAAGAAGGACAACACGGTGAAATGCGCCGGGGGATTTATCATTCAGCTCATGCCTTACGCGGAGGATGCGGTTATCGATAAGCTGGAGGAGAACTTAAAAGGGATTACCTCTGTGACGGAGCTTTTGGAGAACGGGTATACGCCGGAAATGATTCTGGAGCTGCTGCTTGGCAACCTGGGATTTGAGGTTACGGATACGCTTCCGGCAAAATTCTTCTGTAACTGCTCCAAGGATCGTGTGGAGAAAGCGGTTGTGAGCATTGGCAGGGAAGAGATCCAGAAAATGATTGAGGAAGGCGAGGACATTGAAGTGAAATGCCATTTCTGCAATACGGCTTATCAGTATACGATTGCGGAACTGCAGAAGATTTTGGAGAGAAGCGGAACCGGAGAATAAGGTACAGACAGAGGCTGCGGCAGGGTGGGAAGAACTGTTTTCGCGGAGATGCTGGATATATAGGTATTGGAAGCCTTGTCTAGGCAGCAGCTCCGAAAGCGGGAACTTATGAAAGCGGCTGCCGGGATTGGAGAAGGGCGGATAAGGAGGAGAAAGAGGATATGAAACATGGATTTGTAAAGGTAGCGGCGGCGACGCCGGATATCCGGGTGGCGGATGTGGCGTTCAACAAGGAGCAGATTTGCCGGATGATGGACGAGGCGGTTTCGGAAGGGGCGAAAGTAGTGGCGTTTCCGGAACTGTGCATTACCGGATATACCTGCGGCGATTTGTTTACCCAGGAAACGCTCCTTGCGCACGCAAGAGAGGCTCTGGTTGAGATTGCGGCGCATACGAAAGATAAGGACGCGCTGATTTTTGTGGGCGCGCCTCTTGCGGTGGAAGGAGAACTTTACAACGTAGCGGCGGCCATGAACAGGGGGCGTATTCTTGGTCTGGTTACCAAGACGTTTTTACCGAATTACGGAGAATTTTATGAAATGAGGCAGTTCAGGGAAGGGCCGGAGCTTGCGAGAAGGATTCGGTTTGGGGAAGATTGGATTCCGTTTGGCCCGCAGATCATATTCGAGGCGAAGGGCATGGAGAATCTGGCCGTGACGGCAGAGATCTGCGAAGACGTCTGGTCTCCGGTTCCGCCAAGTATCCAGGCGGCAAGGGAGGGAGCGACGGTCATTGTTAACTGCTCTGCAAGCGACGAAACCATCGGCAAAGACGTTTACAGGGAAAATTTGGTGGGAGGCCAGTCGGCAAGGCTGATCGCAGGATATATCTATGCCAATGCGGGGGAAGGAGAATCAACGACAGACCTGGTATTCGGCGGCCACAATATGATTGCGGAGAACGGGACGATCCTGGCGGTAAGCAGACGGTTTGAAAATGGGATTATCTATTCAGAGCTGGACGTCAACCGCCTTGCCAGTGAGAGAAGAAAAAATACTACCTTTAAGATGTCCGAAGGGCGGACGCTTTTGAGGGTCGGATTCCAGGTGGAGATTACCCCCACAAGGCTTACAAGACATTTTGATTCCCGTCCGTTCGTGCCGAATGAGGAGAAGGAGCGGGTGAAACGATGCGAAGAGATCCTGACCATCCAGGCAATGGGGCTTAAGAAAAGGCTGATGCATGCCAACGCCAAAAGCGCGGTGGTGGGAATCTCCGGAGGCTTGGACTCCACCTTGGCTCTGCTTGTGACGGCGAAGGCTTTTGACGTGTTAGGGCTTGACAGGAAGCGGATCCTGGCGGTAACCATGCCTTGTTTTGGAACTACCGACCGCACCTATCAGAATGCCTGCAAGATGTCGCTTTCCCTGGGGGCAGAGCTTCGGGAGGTGCCGATCAAAGACGCGGTGACGCAGCATTTCAAAGACATTGGCCATGATCCGGAGGATCACAGCGTAACCTATGAGAACAGCCAGGCAAGGGAGCGGACGCAGGTGATTATGGATATGGCTAACGAGAGGGGCGGATTGGTAATCGGAACCGGGGATATGTCGGAGCTGGCGCTTGGATGGGCGACCTATAACGGGGATCATATGTCTATGTATGGGGTCAACGCTTCCGTCCCCAAAACCCTGGTAAGGCATCTGGTGCGTTACTATGCGGACACAACCAAAGATCAGGAGCTGAAAGCTGTGCTTTACGACGTGCTGGATACGCCGGTGAGTCCGGAGCTTCTGCCGCCGAAGGACGGTAAGATTGCCCAGAAGACGGAGGATTTGGTAGGTCCCTATGAACTGCATGATTTTTTCCTTTATTATTTTCTTCGCTTTGGTTATGCGCCAAGTAAGATTTACCGGATTGCCCGCTATGCGTTTGACGGGGAATACGAAGACGCGGTGATTTATCAGTGGCTCCGCACGTTCTGCCGGAGGTTCTTTAGCCAGCAGTTTAAGCGATCCTGCCTGCCGGACGGACCGAAAGTGGGGACGGTTGCTTTATCGCCGAGAGGAGACTGGCGGATGCCGAGCGACGCGTGTGCGGCAAGCTGGATGAGAGACCTTGAGGCAGTTAAGCCGGAGATTAGCGAAGTTATATGATGTGTCTGGCAGAATTGCCGCCGGATTTGCAGACGGAGTGCAGAGATCGAGATTAGAGAAGGAATAGAAAAGGAGAATCTGATATGGGTAAATTAGCGGATTGTGCAGTTCATAAATTTACAGAGAAGAGATATAATTGCTGCCAGGCAGTAATTTGCGCTGTTTGCGAGGAATATGGGGTAGCGGAACTGGATGCGTTCAAGATGACGGAAGGCTTTGGAGCGGGTATGGGCGGCTTAGGGGATACCTGCGGGGCGGTGACCGGTCTGTTCCTTTCCCTGAGCCTTGCCAACAGCGCGGGGGACATGGAGAAACCCAGAGAGACGAAGATGGATACCTATAAGAAAGTCCGCGCGGCGGCGGAGGCGTTTAAGGAAAAACACGAATCTTTGTACTGCAGAGATATACCCAAGGAGCAGGGGTCTCAGCCGCTTCCGAGCTGTATCAAATGTGTGAGGGATGCGGCGGAGATTGCGGAGAAGATGCTGGCCGGGAAGGCGGAGGGCTAGACAAATGGATGTATGCCGGAAGAGTTTTTCCTTATGATTTGTTAAGTTACAGGCGGGCGGAACCAGAAAATCTGATTCCGCCCGTCTGTAACGATTATAGGTTCTTTTCTGATATGTTTAGATATCCAACAGGTCGCTGAATGCCTTTAACGCTCCATCCGTGTCATGAGCAAGTACGCGTTTTGCCAGAACCTTGCCAAGCTGAACGCCTTCCTGGTCGAAACTGTTCACATTCCACAAGAATCCCTGGAACATAATCTTATTCTCAAAATGAGCCAGAAGCGCGCCCAGTGATTCCGGCGTTAACTGGTCGCCGATGATGATGCTGGAAGGACGTCCGCCCTCAAACCGCTTGTTTGGATTTTCGTCGTCTTTGCCGCAGGCAAACGCGATAATCTGAGCCGCTACATTGGCGCATAATTTAGCCTGGCTGGTGCTTCCTTCGATTACTACGTCCATGCCGATCTGGCTGTTCTTGAAGCCTACGAACTGCAGCGGAACGATATCGGTTCCCTGATGCAGCAACTGGTAGAAAGAATGCTGTCCGTTGGTACCCGGTTCTCCGAATATGATCGGGCCGGTCACGTAATCAACCGGTTCTCCGAAGCGGTTGACAGACTTGCCGTTCGACTCCATATCGCACTGCTGTAAATGAGCGGGGAAGCGGCTTAATGCCTGAGAGTAGGGCAGAACCGCCGTGCAGGGGTAACCCTGGACGTTGCGCTCATAGAGGCCGATCAGGGCGTCTAACATGTCCGGGTTTTTCAGGATGTCTGTATTTGCCGCAAGCTGATCCTCCTCGGCGGCGCCTGCAAGAATTCTTGCAAATACGTCCGGTCCGAATGCCAGCGACAGAACGACGCCTCCCACAGCGGAGGAAGAAGAGTAACGTCCGCCGATAAAGTCGTCCATAAAGACTGCGGCCAGATAATCGTCGCTCTTAGCCAGAGGAGAGGTCTCGCTTGTTACTGCAAGCATGTGTTTGGACGGGTCTAAGCCGGCCTTCTTTAACGCATCTTTTACAAAAGACTCGTTGGTAAGCGTCTCAAGGGTCGTTCCTGATTTTGAGACAACGATGAACAGAGAACGGGATACGTCGATGGATTTTAAAACAGCCGCCGCGTCATCCGGGTCAACGTTGCTGATAAATTTGGCTTCCATCTTCAGCGCGTCGTTTTCTCTGGCCCAATTTTCTAAGGCAATATACAGCGCCCGGGGGCCGAGGTCGCTTCCGCCGATACCGATCTGAACGACGGTGGTGAATTTCTCGCCTGCGGCATTTGTGATCTCGCCTGCGTGGACTTTATTTGCGAAATCCGCGGCTTTCTTCTGCTGTGAAACATAGAACTCGCGCTTGTCTGCGCCGTCAACGATAACGGCGTCGCCCATCTGCCTGCGCGCCAGGTGATGGAGTACAAGACGCTTTTCCCCGGTGTTGATGACTGCTCCGTTGTATAATTCTTTAAACTTATCCGCAAGCTGATGTTCTTCGGCCAGTTCAGCAAGTACGTTTAAGATCTCGTCGTCCACTTCCTTCGCGGCATAGTTGAAGCTTAAGCCGGACGCCATAGGCGCGCTGTAGCGGGCCACGCGCTCAGCGCCCCCATCGCCGGACATTACGTCGGCAACGCTGACGCGGTTTTTCATACCCGCAAGCTTTTTATAGGATGCCAGAGTGTCAAGATTCTTCCATGTAACCATAGTTTCATTCCTCCTTAAATGAACGCCAATGATACATTGGCATAATATGTATAAACTAATTGTACTAAAAAACAGGCTCAATTTCAATGAAGTAACTTAATATAAATATAGACTTTTCAGAAGAAATGATATAAAATTATTTACAGTCGGACTTCAGAGCCCGAGAAGGGAGCCGTATACGATGGCTTACCGGAATAAAAGGGTAAAGTTTGGGGTGTGAGAATTGAAAAGGAAACACAAAACTTTTTATTTGTTGATCGTTATTTCAGCGCTGGTGATCGTCTGTTTTGTCACTTTCTTCTATGTCAGACTGCTGAATCAGTCTATTTCAGATAATACCATCAGCTCAATCAGTGAAATCGCAGAACATGATAAAGAAGCCATCCAGTCCGATATAGAAGTAAGCTGGGAAGACCTTCATGAGATCGTAGAAAGGCTGGAGCGCTGCGGATGCGATTCGATACAGAAGGCAAAAGAGAACCTGGAGATCGAGAGCGCTGCCAGCGGATTTTCACATCTCTGCCTGCTGGCGGAGGACGGAACCGTCTATATGGATGCCTGCGGCACAGATTTCCTCGAGGAGGAGCCGGAAAATGAAAAGCCGGATTTGCTGAATTATTTTAAACATGGCGAAGATAGGGTGATCGTCCGGTTTGACGATGAGATTTGCGGGGGGCTTCAGCCGAAAGAAAATATTCTCTATGGAATCAGGCTGGAGGATTTTCAGTTAGAGGGCCGGAAGATGCTGGCCATGATTGGAATCAGCGATATTTCGTCCATTGAGGATCATATGGTCATCGACAGCTTTATCAAGAACGGGGAAGTCCGCGGGCATAGCGCGCTGGTGGATATGCAGGGGAACTATATTGTTAATATCAATAAAGAAGTTTATTTAAATGAGCAGAATAATCTATATGTACATCTCTCAGAGTCCGAGGGTTCCGAGCTTACGAACGGGGAGGTTTCCGTGAAGCTTCAGAATCAGGAAACGTTCAGTTTTTATCATACCCATGTGGGAGAACAGGCCAGGGAACTGTTTTATTTTATCCCTTTTGGGGAAGGTATCAATCTGTATTTTATTATGTCCGTGAACGAGGAAGTTTTTTTGGAGCAGACCCGGGCGTTTACTACAATGAGTATAACCATGCTGGTAATCAGTATGCTGACGGTGATCAGTATGCTGCTGGTTGTGATGAGATATCAGATTAAAACAATAAGAACATCGGAGAAAGCGCGGGCGCAGAAAGAATTTCTCTCAAATATGAGCCATGAGATACGGACGCCCTTAAACGGATTAATCGGGATGAATCATCTGATTCTTTCCCATATCGAGGAGGAGAGCCGGCGGCCGCAGATTAGGGAGTGGTTAAAGAAATCTGACAGTACGGCAAAGTATCTTTTGTCTCTGGTAAATGATATCTTGGATATGTCAAAACTTCAGGCAGGCAAGGTTGATTTGCAAAACGAGCCGTTTTTGATAGCGTCGCTGACGGATGAAATCGCCGCCATGCAGACGGATCATATTGAGAGCCGGGGGGTTCGGTTTGTTCTTGAAAAGGATATCACGGAACCCTGCGTTCTGGGAGACGCGACCCGTATAAAACAGGTGCTGATGAATATCGTGGGCAACGCCGCTAAATTTACGCCGCAAGGCGGACAGATCAAGCTGTCGGTGAAACAGAAAAAAACCGGTGGGGATCAGGTAACGACGATATACCAGTGTCAGGATACCGGAATCGGCATTTCAGAAGAGTACCTGGAACGGATATTTGATTCGTTCAGCCAGGAGAGAAACAAAGCGGCGGGAGAGTGCAAAGGAACCGGGCTTGGTATGGCGATCAGCAAGCTTCTTGTGAACGCTATGGGCGGGGACATCCGAGTTAAGAGCAGGCTGGGGGAAGGAAGTATGTTCACGGTTGAGATTCCTGCCGTGATCGTGAAAGAGCCGCCTGATTATTTAAGAGAAGACGGACAGATCAGCGCCGGGGAAAGAAACCGGGCGGCCGCGGCCGGAGAGAAGCAGCGTCCGGTTAAGATTCTGGTTGCGGAAGACGTGGAACTGAACGCGGAAGTTCTGCTGGAAATTCTGGAAATGGAAGGGTTTGAGACGGCTCATGCGAAGAATGGGAAGGAAGCTGTGGAGCTGTTTTGCCAGTCTGCTCCCGGGGAGTTTGATATTATCCTGATGGATATGCAGATGCCTGTGATGGACGGGTGTACGGCATGCCGGAAGATTCGGAGTCTTACAAGGGAGGACGCCGGGAAGATTTTGATCTATGCGTGTACGGCCAATACCTTTCAGGAGGACCGGGAACTTGCGTTAGAGAGCGGGATGGATGATTTCTTAACAAAACCCATTGATGTGGATGTGCTTATAAAGAAAATAAAAAATCTGTAATAGCTCCGTCGTATCTATAACTGCATGATTGAAAAGAAAGAGCGCCAGAACATGAGTCGTATGTTCTGGCGCGTTTGTGTCTTACAATTTGATGTTTTTAAATAAATCCCCGAGATTTGTTCCGATGCTTTCAGTCTTTGGAATGTGAACTTTCTCAGGAACTTCCTCAGTTTTTTCTTCCAGCGCTTTCATACTGAGGCTGATCTTGCCGTCCTTGATTCCGATAATCTTTACTTCAACTTCATCGCCTTTATTCAGCACGTCGGAAGGATATTTGACGCGTTTGCTGCTGATCTGGGATACGTGGACAAGTCCGGAAAGGCCGTCCTCCAGATTGATAAATGCGCCGTAATTCTGAAGGCTGTCCACTACGCCTTTCATAATGCTTCCTACCTTGACGGCGGCGATCTTAGCCTCTTTAGCGGCCTTTTCTTCTTCCTTTAGGATCTCTCTTGCGGAGAGTACCAGGCGGTTTTCGGTTTCGTTGACGTCGATGACCATAACGGTCAGCTCTTTCAGAAGATAGTCCTCCAGATTCTCAATGTAAGATAGAGATAATCTGGAAGCCGGAATGAATCCCCTGAGTCCTTCCACCATGGCGATGGCTCCGCCGTTTACAATGCCCTCGATCTTGATTGGGAGTCTGGTTTTCTCTTCCATATAGCGTTTTACTACATTCCATGGGTTGGCATCGTCAAAATGCTCCTCATAGTCTGCCATAGTCTCCGCCGTTTGTGTTTCTTCTGCAGCCTGATTCAATTCCGTTGCCCCTGTTGCGGGTCCATCTGTCACAGATTCTGTCTGCGCCTCGTTTTTCTGTAATAATTTTTCGCTCATAATACTTGTTCCTTTCCCATAAATTCCCAATAAAAATAACAGAACAAACTGTCCTGCCGTGCAGTCGCAGGCGGGGAGACCGACCTGCGGTGCTGCAAATTTTTATAATTATCATTAGTATAACACAAAGCGGCCATTTGTTCAAAAAGAAAATGCAAAGAAGTGTAAAATTTCGGTTGACGCGGATAAAAAAAGGTGGCAATCTTAGTGTAGGAGGATTTATTGAGAAAGGGATTTATACATATGGAGAATAGTAGAGAGATTATTAGGTCAAAAAAGGTATACGTAGTGGGACATAAGAACCCGGATACCGATTCTGTCTGCTCTGCGATTGCTTATGCGTATTTGAAAAGAGCGGTAACGGGGGAACGGTATTCTGCCAGAAGGGCGGGGCAGATTAACGAGGAAACCCAATATGTACTGAGCCGTTTTAAGGTGAAGACGCCAAAGCTTTTAACCGACGTGAAACTGCAGGTGAAGGATGCGGACATCCATGTGATCGAGGGAGCCGGCCCGAATGTTTCCATTAAACGGGTATGGGAACTGATGAAGAAGCAGCATGTAAAGACAATTCCGGTACTCCAGGAGGGGAGGCTTTTGGGAATTGCGACCACCGGCGATATTGCAAGTTCCTATATGGATGTGTATGACGACACGATTCTCGGAGAGGCAAAGACTCAATATCAGAATATTATCGACACGCTGGACGGAACGCTTCTGACCGGGGATCCGCACAAGTATTTTACACAAGGAAAGGTTGCAATCGGGGCGTCCAGCCCAGAACTGATGACGGAGTTTATTTTCCAGGATGATCTGGTCATTTTGGGAAACCGGTACGAGTCCCATTCCTGTGCGATTGATATTAACGTGGGATGTATTATTGTCTGCCAGAACGCTTCCGTATCCGAGATACTTCTAAAGAGGGCCAAAGCGCAGGACATCGTAATTATTCAGACGCCTCACGATACATTTAATGTGGCGCGTCTGATTAACCAGAGCGTTCCTGTGGAGCATTTTATGACCAGAGGTCCGATCTATGCGTTTCATCTGGATGATTATATGGATGATGTAAGAAAGATGATTACGAAGAAAAAGTTCCGTGAGTTCCCGATTTTGAACCGGCAGGAGAAGCTGGTGGGATTCATTTCAAGACGGCGCGTTATGAGCGTCAGAAAGAAGCAGGTGATTCTTGTAGACCACAACGAGCGGTCTCAGGCGGTGGACGGACTGGAAGAGGCGGAGATTATGGAAATCATCGATCATCATAGGCTGGGAAGCATCGAGACCATGGGACCGGTATATTTCCGGAATCAGCCGGTGGGCTGTACCGCGACCATCGTCTATCAGATGTATCTGGAGAATCATGTAGAGATTACGCAGCAGATAGCGGGCCTTTTGTGTTCTGCGATTATTTCAGATACGCTGCTGTTCCGTTCGCCTACCTGTACGCCTGTCGATGTGGAGACGGCAAAAAAGCTGGCGGAGATCGCGGATATTGATCTGGAAGAGATGGCGGCGGCGATGTTCCGGGCCGGAAGCAGCCTGGAGGATAAAACGGCGGAGGAACTATGTTTTCAGGATTTTAAGCAGTTTACGGTGGGAGAGAAAGTGTTCGGCGTAGGACAGATTAACTCCATGAGCGGGGATGAACTAAAGGACGTGAAAGGGATGATCAAGGAATATCTGCCTACCGCGCTTCAGAATAACAAGCTGGATATGATATATTTTATGCTGACCGATATTTTGGATGAGTCTTCGGAGATTCTGTGCTGCGGCCCAGGCGCAAAAGAGGCGGCTATCGACGCCTTTGAGCTGCCGGAGGATACGGAGGATATGATCTTAAAGAAGGTGGTTTCGAGAAAGAAACAAGTGGTGCCGGTACTGGTATCGGCGATGCAGCATTAAAAACGAATCGGTGTTTATAAAAGGGCCTGCGCAGATGCGGGCTCTATTTTCAACAATCCGCCTGTATCTATGTACGGATTAGAGTTTAAGGCGGGGAGAGGTTCGGGAACGTGCAGAGTTTTTAAAAAGCGAGGAGGAGACAGATATGAGTAAGGAAATCTGGAAGCCGGGGAATATGCTTTATCCATTGCCGGCGGTTATGGTCAGCGCCGGGGATAAGGCGGGCAATCAGAATATTATCACCGTGGCGTGGACCGGGACGGTCTGTACGAATCCGGCGATGCTTTATATTTCGGTGAGGCCGGAGCGGTATAGTTACGGGATGATAAAAGAGACGGGGGAATTTGCGGTGAACCTGACTACGGAGAGGCTGGCGTATGCGGCGGACTGGTGCGGAGTGAAGTCCGGGAGGGATGTAGATAAGTGGAAAGAAACGCGCCTTACGCCGGAGAAGGCAGAGAAGCTGGAATTCGCACCTTTGATTGGGGAGAGTCCGGTGAATATTGAGTGCCGGGTATGCGAGGTGAAGGAACTGGGAAGCCACCATATGTTTCTGGCTGAAGTATGCGCGGTTCATGTGGACTCGGAGTATATGACGGAGACAGGAAAGTTTGAACTGAACCGGAGCGGGCTGATCGCTTATTCCCACGGGACATATTTAAATCTGGGAAAAGAGCTGGGGACATTTGGATATAGCGTAAAAAAGAAGTGAAAACCGCGGTTATTTTTAAGAAACGCTCCCTATACAAACAGGACTCTGCCGTTTTGAATCAACAGCGTAAGTCTTGTCCTGTCGGTGTGCGGAGCGTATGTTTATTCCCGCATAAAAATACGTTTTTCCGGTAAAAAGTTTCCGGGTCGGTGTCTGTTCGCTCTATTGCGCTGCGGAATCGGCGGAGCTGTTTTCCAGCGGTTTTATCTTGGTCAGATAGATACGCCTCAGCAGAAAGGCCGATAATGCCAGCGATACAAGTTCTGCCAGAGGGATGGACCACCATACCATGTTAAGGCCGAATACTTTGGCGAATATGTAAGCGGCAGGCAGGATGACTATTAACTGTCTGCAGGCGGATACAATCAGACTGTATACGCCGTTTCCTAACGCCTGGAATACGGAGCCTGCAATGATTCCGAATCCGGCTAAGATAAAGCACAGGGAAATAATCCGCAGAGCCGGCACGCCGATGGCAACCATGTTGTCCGAGGCGTCAAACAGGTTGAGGAGCATCCATTCCGGCAGAGTCTGGAACAGGATAAAACCGATTGTCATGATGGATATGGCAATCAGGATGCTGATCTTGATCGTCTGGATGATGCGCTTTTTGTATCTGGCGCCGTAGTTGTAGGCAATAATCGGAATCATACCGTTGTTAAGGCCGAATACCGGCATGAAGATAAAGCTTTGGAGTTTAAAGTATACGCCGAATACAGCGGCCGCCGTGGATGAGAACATCAGCAGAATCTTATTCATGCCGAAGGTCATTACGGAGCCGATCGACTGCATAATAATGGAAGGGATTCCCACCTGGTATATTGCGGAGATCGTTTTTCCATGTGGCCTGAATTTCCGCATGTTAATATTGATTTCCGGATTTTTCTTAATGTTAAAATACAAGGACATGGCTACCGCAATTAACTGTCCGATTACCGTTGCCGCGGCGGCTCCTGCGACTTCAAGCCTTGGCATTCCAAAAAGGCCGAAAATCAGAATTGGATCCAGGATAATATTGATAATTGCGCCGATTCCCTGGGTAATCATGTTATAAAATGTATTTCCGGTTGACTGAAGCAGCCGTTCAAATGTAATCTGCATAAAGATCCCTACGGACAGAACGCAGATAATGGTCAGATACTGTGCGCCGTATTGTATGATTTTTGGGTCGTTCGTTTGTACGGAAAAGAAAAAACGGGCTCCGAAAATGCCGAAAAGGGCAAATACAAGGCAGCTTATGATACTTAAGAAAATACCGTTCTTAGCGGCGCGGTTTGCTCCCTCGAAATTTTTCTCTCCAAGATTTCTTGACAAAAGCGCGTTGATGCCTACGCCGGTACCGGAGGAAACTGAGATCATCAGCGTCTGGATGGGGAATGCCAGAGATACGGCAGTCAGCGCCTCCTCGGATAATTTGGCAACAAACATACTGTCAACGATGTTGTACAACGCCTGTACAAGCATAGAAATCATCATAGGAAGAGACATGGTAATCAATAATCTCGGAACAGGCATGGTACCCATTTTGTTTTCCTGTCTGATGTTTTCTTTCAATTTGATTCTTCCTTTCTGTTCGTTTTTTAGCTGTTTTTGCATGCGTTTGCCATTATACCATCAAAAAAATTATATTGCAACCAAAGTTTTACAGTTCAAAAAGGCTTGGCATAAACGCAGTTTCCTTAAATATTACATGAACGGCTTGCTATGTCGGACAGTAGAAATTATCTTAAAAAAATCTCCTCAAAACATGATATAATTTTTCTTAGCGTCTCTGCGATTTCTAAGTTGTATTTCCCGTGAGATTTTAACAGGCGCAAGATTTCAAATTTTCTTTTATCACTGAGAAGTTTCAAACAATGAGACTTTTTTAGAAATTTGTGCATGGCTGGATTACTATTTTTCATAGTATATAGGTAAGAAAATGAGAAATCGGGAAAAACTATGAAGAAAGCAGGGAAAGGGATAAAAAAAGAAGGGCTGCTGATGCTGGCGTGGATGACCTGTCTGGCGGCGCTGTGCGTTTCGTCAGTTTATCCTAAGTGTGAGAATACAGAACATGAAATTCGTATGGGGGAAGTCTCGGAAGCGGCGGCCTACGTAAGCGCTTCGGTAAAACGGGAGAGTCCGAAGATTGCGATTACGTTCGACGACGGCCCCAGCGGGAGCTGGACGCCAAAGCTGCTGGACGGTCTGAAAGAAAGAGGCGTAAAAGGAACATTTTTTTTGATTGGACAGAATGTGGAGAAGTACCCGGAAGTGGTAAAACGCCTTTCAGAAGAAGGACATTTGATTGGAAACCATACCTATCACCATGTGGAGATTACAAAACTTTCAGGAGAAGAAGCGGAGAGGGAGATTCTGGATACGAACAAAGCCATTACGGAGCTTACAGGAGAAGAAGTCCTGTATATGCGTCCGCCTTTTGGAGCCTGGCAGAGGGATCTGGAACTTGAGATGCCTGTACTGCCGGTTATGTGGACCGTAGATCCGCTGGATTGGACCACGGAAAATACGGATGAGATTGTAAATAAGGTAGTGACGGAGGCGGAAGAAAATGATATTATCTTATTGCATGACTGCTACAAAAGCTCTGTGGATGCGGCGCTTCGCATCATAGATATTTTGCAGAAAGAAGGCTTTGAATTTGTAACGGTGGATGAACTGATTATGAACTGACGGAAGGGGCGGCCGACTGTCAGGATGAAAGTTAGGAATACGAGAGATAGGAGTTAGACAATGGATTTATTTGAATATGCCAGAGCGCAGAATGTGGAAAAGGAGTCGCCGCTTGCGTCGCGTATGCGGCCCGCTTCCCTTGAGGAAGTGGTGGGACAGCAGCATATAATAGGTAAGGACAAGCTTTTATACCGGGCAATTAAGGCGGATAAGCTGAGTTCTATTATTTTTTACGGACCGCCGGGGACGGGGAAGACCACCCTTGCGAAAGTGATTGCCAACACCACCAGCGCGGAATTTACCCAGATCAACGCGACGGTGGCGGGGAAGAAAGATATGGAAGCAGTGGTAAAGAAAACCCAGGATATGAAGGGGATGTACCAGAAACGTACCATTCTCTTTGTGGATGAGATTCATCGCTTTCATAAAGGGCAGCAGGATTATCTGCTTCCTTTTGTAGAGGACGGAACTTTGATTTTGATTGGGGCGACTACGGAAAATCCGTATTTTGAGGTGAACGGCGCGCTGCTATCCAGATCCAGTATCTTTGAGCTGAAACCGCTTGGCAAAGAAGATATCAAAACGCTTTTACGAAGAGCTGTGGAGAATGAGAAAAAAGGGATGGGAAGCTACCGGGCCGAAATAGATGAGGATGCGCTGGAGTTTTTGGCGGATATCGCGGGCGGAGACGCGAGAAATGCATTGAACGCCATAGAACTTGGCATACTGACTACAGAGCGCAGTGAGGACGGAAAGATACATATTACCATAGACGTAGCTTCGGAATGTATCCAGAAGCGGGTAATACGGTATGATAAAGCCGGGGATAACCATTACGATACGATTTCCGCATTTATCAAAAGCATGAGAGGGTCTGACGCGGACGCGGCGGTATATTATTTAGCAAAGATGCTGTATGCGGGAGAGGATATTAAATTTATTGCCAGAAGAATTATGATCTGTGCCGCGGAGGATGTGGGAAACGCGGATCCAATGGCGCTTACGGTGGCGGTATCCGCCGCTCAGGCCGTAGAACGCATCGGAATGCCGGAGGCGCAGATTATCCTGTCTCAGGCAGCGCTTTACGTGGCGACCGCGCCGAAGAGCAACTCGGCGGTAAACGCCGTATCCGCGGCTATGGAACATGTAAAGCGGTATAAGACGACGGTTCCGGCGCATCTGCAGGACGCCCACTATGGCGGCGCCGGGAAGCTGGGCAGGGGGCTGAACTATAAATACGCCCATAACTATCCCAACCACTATGTAGAACAGCAGTATCTCCCCGAAGAAATCAAAGACGCCAGATTCTACGCTCCAAGCGACAACGGACACGAAAAGCAGATCAAGGAGTGGATGAAGTATATTCGTAGAATCGCAATGGATCATAAAAAAAGTATAAACAGTGTTGACAAATGAAAAACCTAGTGTTAGATTAATAATTGTAAAGATTAGCACTCGAATTTAGTGAGTGCTAATAAATAGAAGGGAGACTGGAAAGATGCTGGTAAAAGAAGCTCTTGGTGAGAGAAAACTGACGATACTGCATGCGATCATCAAGACCTATCTTGAGACAGGGGAGCCGGTTGGCTCAAGAACGATTTCCAAGTACTCGGACTTGAACTTGAGTTCAGCCACTATCCGCAATGAGATGGCGGATCTGGAGGAGCTGGGTTATATCCTGCAGCCCCATACCTCCGCGGGCAGGATTCCTTCGGATAAGGGTTATCGGTTATATGTGGATATGCTGATGGAGGAGAAGGAGCAGGAACTCAACGAGATGCAGGAACAGATGCTTGAGAAAGCAGATAAGATGGAACATCTTCTAAAGCAGGCGGCAAGAGTTCTGGCAAATAATACGAACTATGCTACCATGGTCTCCACTCCGAGAAGCAGTGCGAACCGGATCAAGTTTATTCAGCTTTCCAAGGTGGATGAGGAGCAGATCATTGCGGTAATCGTGCTTGGAGGCAATGTAATCAAGAACAAGATTATTAATATGGATGAACCTTTGAGCAACGAAAATCTGCTGAAGTTGAATATGCTTCTCAATACAACCTTAAACGGGATGTCTATCGAGGAGATTAACCTGGGACTGATTGCAAGGCTTAAGGAACAGGCGGGAATCCACAGCGAGGTGGTAGGCAACGTGTTTGACGCCGTTGCGGAGGCTATACAGGTGGATGAGGATATGCAGATTTATACCAGTGGTACGACGAATATTTTTAAGTATCCGGAACTTTCCGATAAACAGAGCGCCCAGGAGATCATCAGCGCGTTTGAAGAAAAGCAGCAGCTTACGGAACTGGTGACCCAGACGCTGGCGCAGGAAGAGAATACAGGGATCCAGGTGTATATCGGCGACGAGACGCCGGTGCAGAACATGAAGGACTGCAGCGTAGTAACCGCCACCTATGAATTAGGAGAAGGCATGAAGGGAACCATTGGTATTATAGGGCCAAAGCGAATGGATTATGAACATGTATTGAAATCGCTGAAAAGGCTTCAGGGCGAATTGGATGCGATTTTCCATAAATAAGTTAATAGAAAGGTGGATTACCATTGGATAAAGAAAAGGATATGAATCAGGAAAAGACCCAGGAAGAGATAGTAAAAGAAGCCCTGGAGGAAGCAAAGAAGGCTGCGGCAGAAGCTAAGGAAGCAGAGAGCCGTACAGAAGAGCAGGGTGAGCCGGTGCAGGAAGCAGACGAGGATTCTGCAGAAGATGCAGAAGACGCAGATAAGGAAGATGAAAACGCCGATGGAGCTTCCGGGGATAAGAAGAGCAGATTCTTCGGCAAAAAGAATAAAAAAGACAAAAAAGACGAGAAGATTGAAGAGCTTACTGATAAGCTTACCCGTCAGATGGCAGAGTTTGATAACTTCCGCAAGCGTACGGAGAAGGAGAAATCCCAGATGTACGAAATAGGAGCGAAAGATATCATAGATAAGATTCTTCCGGTAGTGGACAATTTTGAGAGAGGTCTCGGAGCTGTAACTGAGGAGGAAAAAGAAAATCCATTCGTCCAGGGAATGGATAAGATCTACAAACAATTCATGACTACCCTGGAGGGAGCCGGCGTGAAGCCGATCGAGGCAGTTGGTCAGGAATTTAACCCGGATTTCCACAATGCAGTGATGCACGAGGAGAACGAGGAGTTCGGAGAGAATATAATTACCGAAGAATTCCAGAAGGGTTACATGTATCGTGACTCCGTAGTGAGGCACAGTATGGTAAAGGTAGCAAACTAAAAATAGGAGGCAGAATATAATGGGAAAGATAATTGGTATTGATTTAGGTACAACAAATAGCTGTGTTGCCGTTATGGAAGGCGGACAGCCGACAGTCATCGCGAACACAGAAGGAGCAAGAACTACGCCGTCTGTGGTTGCGTTTACAAAGACAGGCGAGCGTCTGGTGGGCGAGCCGGCAAAGCGTCAGGCGGTAACGAATGCCGAGAAGACCATTTCGTCTATTAAGAGAGAGATGGGCAGCGATTTTAAAGTAAAGATTGACGAGAAGAGATATTCGCCGCAGGAAATTTCCGCTATGATCCTGCAGAAGCTGAAAGCGGACGCAGAAGGGTATCTCGGCGAGAAGGTAACCGAGGCGGTCATTACCGTTCCTGCATATTTCAACGACGCGCAGCGTCAGGCTACCAAGGACGCGGGCAAAATCGCGGGACTTGATGTGAAGCGTATTATTAACGAGCCTACGGCTGCTGCGTTAGCTTACGGCCTTGACAATGAAAAAGAGCAGAAGATCATGGTGTACGATCTGGGCGGCGGTACATTTGACGTATCCATCATCGAGATTGGCGACGGCGTTATTGAGGTACTTTCTACGGCCGGCAACAACAGGCTTGGCGGCGATGATTTTGACCAGAAGATTACAGATTACATGCTGGCTGAGTTCAAAAAACAGGAAGGGGTAGACCTTTCTTCTGATAAGATGGCGCTTCAGAGATTGAAGGAAGCTGCGGAGAAGGCAAAGAAAGAGCTGTCTTCCGCAACAACCACCAATATCAACCTTCCGTTTATTACCGCCACAAGCGAAGGACCGAAGCATTTTGATATGAACCTTACCAGAGCGAAATTCGACGAACTGACCCACGACCTTGTGGAGAAGACGGCGGAGCCTGTTACCAGAGCATTGTCCGACGCGGGCGTTACATCTTCCGAACTCGGTCAGGTATTGCTGGTCGGCGGTTCTACCCGTATCCCGGCGGTACAGGATAAGGTAAGACAGCTTACCAGTAAAGAGCCAAGCAAGTCCCTGAACCCGGATGAGTGTGTGGCTCTCGGAGCTTCCGTACAGGGCGGTAAATTGGCCGGGGACGCAGGCGCGGGCGACATCCTGCTTCTGGACGTAACACCGCTTTCCCTGTCGATTGAGACGATGGGCGGCGTTGCTACCAGGCTGATTGAAAGAAATACTACGATTCCTACGAAGAAGAGCCAGATCTTCTCTACCGCGGCAGATAACCAGACGGCGGTTGATATCAACGTGGTACAGGGTGAGAGACAGTTTGCAAGAGATAATAAGTCCTTAGGACAGTTCCGTCTGGACGGCATCCCGCCGGCAAGACGCGGCGTTCCTCAGATCGAGGTTACCTTTGATATTGACGCTAACGGTATTGTAAACGTTTCTGCAAAGGATCTGGGAACAGGTAAAGAGCAGCATATTACCATTACGGCAGGTTCTAATATGTCGGACGCTGATATTGAGAAGGCTGTAAAGGAAGCGGCTGAATTTGAGGCTCAGGATAAGAAGCGTAAGGAAGGCATCGACGCGAAGAATGATGCGGACGCTATGGTATTCCAGACAGAGAAGGCTCTTGAGGAAGTTGGAGATAAGATTGACGCGGCAGACAAGGCGTCGGTTGAGGCTGAGTGCAAGGCGTTAAAAGAGCTTCTTGAGAAGGTGAATATGGATGATATCTCCGAAGCGCAGACAGCAGAGATTAACGCGGGCAAGGAGAAGCTGATGGAGACAGCCCAGAAGCTGTTTGCTAAGGTTTACGAGCAGGCGCAGGGCGCTCAGGGAGCAGGCCCGGACATGGGAGCGGGAGCAGGTCCGAATCCTGGTCCTGCGCCGGAAGGGTTTGACGGAGATGACGTTGTAGACGGAGATTACAAAGAAGTCTAAGTTGTTTGACCTATAGACAGCAGATATCTGCATAGATTTGCGGGCGGAAGCTGTTATGCAAAAATTTAGTAAAATTGTTCCGCGGGAGGAGACTGGAGAATGGGCCAGCCCATCTCGCGGAATTTCCGCGTGAAAGAAAGGGATTACAATGGCAGATAAGCGTGATTATTACGAGGTGCTTGGCGTCAGCAGAGATGCGGACGACGCAGCGTTGAAGAAGGCATATAGAAGTGTTGCCAAAAAGTATCATCCGGATATGAATCCAGGAGATAAAGAGGCAGAGAAGAAGTTTAAAGAGGCGTCCGAGGCATATGCGGTACTCAGCGACGCGGATAAGAGAAGGCAGTATGACCAGTTCGGCCACGCCGCATTTGAAGGCGGCGGAGGCGGCGGAGGATTCGGAGGATTTGATTTCAGCGGCGCTGACTTCAGCGATATATTCGGCGATATATTCGGCGATTTATTTGGGGGAGGCAGAAGAACTGGACGCGCGAACCAAGGGCCTATGAAAGGTATGAATATCCGGAAAGGCGTAAGAATTACCTTTGAAGAAGCCGTATTTGGCTGCGAGAAGGAACTGGAGGTCGTATTAAAGGATCCTTGTCCGAAGTGCGGAGGAAGCGGCGCAAAACAGGGAACCTCACCGGAGACCTGTTCAAAATGCGGCGGCAAAGGCCAGGTAGTATATACGCAGCAGTCCTTATTTGGAATGGTTCAGAATGTGCAGACCTGTCCGGACTGCCACGGCAGCGGTAAGATGATCCGGGATAAGTGTCCGGACTGCAGCGGAACAGGATTTATTTCCAATAAGAAAAAGATTTCCGTATCAATTCCGGCTGGAATTGATAATGGACAGAGCGTTAGGATCCGGGAGAAGGGCGAGCCGGGTCTAAACGGCGGTCCGAGAGGCGATCTGTTAGTTGAAGTGGCTGTATCCAGGCATCCGATTTTTCAACGCCAGGATATGCACATTTTTTCAACGGCTCCGATTTCCTTTGCTCAGGCCGCTCTTGGAGCAGACGTGAAGATTAAGACCGTGGACGGCGAAGTGCTTTATAGTGTAAAGCCGGGAACGAAGACCGATACGAAGGTAAGGCTGCGGGGGAAGGGCGTTCCTTCTGTGAGAAATTCACAGATCCGGGGAGACCATTATGTGACGCTGGTAATCCAGACGCCGGAGAAGCTGAGTTCGGAGGCGAAGGAAGCGCTGCGCAAGTTCGATGAGCTGACCGGGAATACGCTGAATACTCCGGAGGCCGGAAAGACAAAGCCGAAGAAAAAAGGATTTATGAATAAGATGAAAGAAGCCTTCGATGATTAATCGGGGGCTCGTTGCATCTTTTGGCAGAGTATCATTCCCATTAATAATAGGGCCGGGAAAAGAATAGCCGCTAAAATACCCATTTTCAAATCGTCTTCCAATGCGCCCGATACCATTCCGGCAAACGTAGGTCCTGCCGAACAGCCGATATCCCCGCCCAAAGCTAATAAGGCGAACATGGCTGTTCCGCCTTTGGGTAACGCTGCGGAGGCTTTGCTGAAAGTACCCGGCCACATAATTCCAACCGAAAGCCCGCAGACAGCGCAGGAAAGCAAACTAAGCTGTGGAACGGGAAACAGAGAGATTCCTAAGTAAGCTAAAATACACAGGCCGCTGCTGTAAATCATAAATCGTTCCAGATGGATCCGGTCGCCATATTTGCCGTAAAATAGTCTGGATGTACCCATCAAAACGGCAAACGCCATCGGCCCTGCCAGATCGCCGGCTGTTTTGGAAATCCCAAGCCCGTTTTCAGCAAAAGTAGAAGCCCATTGGCTTACGGCCTGTTCGCTTGCTCCCGCGCACACCATCATGACCAGCAGAATCCAAAATACCTTTCTCTTAAATAGTTCCGTTATCTGCAGTCCTGGTTCGCCGTCTTCCATCAACGGCGCAATAGGAACTTTTACAAATACAAGGGCGTTTCCCATTGGAATCAGCGCCCAGATTACCGCCAGCATTTTCCAATTATCAATACCCGCAATGTAGAAAAATAAAGTTGATATAAGGACAACTCCCGCATGTCCCCAACAGTAAAAGGAATGCAGCATACTCATGGCTTTTTCCTTATTGTCGGAAGGGCAGGCTTCCACAACGGGACTGACAAGAACTTCCAAAAGCCCTCCGCCAATGGCGTAGATCATTACGGCAATTAAAATTCCGGTAAAAGGAACCGGAGTAATTTCCGGTAAAACTGTGAGAAGAAACAAACCGGCCGCCGACATAATATGGGCGGTAATCATGGACGCTCGATACCCAATTTTATCTATAAATCCAACGGAAAGAAGATCGACGAATAGCTGTACTCCAAAATTAAAAGTTACCAGCAGCGTAATCTGGGAAAGCGGGATGCGGTAGTTTCTCTGAAAGAACAAAAACAGCAGAGGAGCAAAATTATTGACAATTGCCTGTACGATGTATCCAACAAAGCAGGCGGCGATCGTTTTATTATAGTTGTTGTTCATGTCTTATCCTCCTTGCAAATGGAACGATATGTAGTGACTTTATTACTGGACGCCAAAGAGAAAATTCCTACGCATAGTTTAAACGACGCTGTTTTAGAAAGCAAGATATACATGACAAAAGTTTTTGAAAGTCTGTTCCGTTATCCTGGTATATGTTGTATAATGAAACTTATTATTTACAGAAGAACGCCGATTTTTAAAGGCGCGACGCGGATTATTGCGGCTGCTGTTTTTTCTTTTTGGTTCCAAGCCATGCCGCGGTTAGTTTCGTATCGGGGCTGGCAATATGCGCAATTATTTTTATGGATGGTATTTGAAATGTCAGTCTGAGACTCAGACTCTGGCAGTCATACCGGCAGTACACCGATCAGGACAAAAACGGTCTTGCTCCATTCAGTTTATTACAAAGAACCATGCTTGGAATGTGGATTATCCCGCCGCGGCATTCCGCCGGATGAAAGAAGGTATTCGGATAGGCAGGAACCGGTTTGGAGAAAAGGGGATTTTTCTGGCGGTAAATACGCCGAAATTAACGATCAGCGGAAAACATCGCTGATGCTTGTCCGTGGCGGATGTCCCGATTGCAGGATTTGATTTCCGCGGTGTTATTAGCGTAGTATTATGGAAGGGCAGACAATACCGGCTGGCAACTTATTTAGGGGCGAAAGCGGTATGGACCCAGGGCGGGAAGATTCGGATTGCACAGGGAAATATGGAATTAGAGGCGTGGCCGCCGGAAGAAATTAAAAGTCCATTAAAAGCCCCGGTTAACGGGGAGATGAAACGGACGATCCATGAAAGCGCAGCCTGTCGGGTTCGTTACAGATTTCGGAAGGCAGGGCGCACGTTTTTTTCCTTTACAACAGACCAGGCGTCTGTTGAATATGAGAGGATTTCAGTTCGCATGCCCTGATATCAGGGGCATAGCGGCCGTAAGTTGATTCAATTCTAGATAGTATCGCTGGTAAAATATTCTCAGTTTTAATATGGAGTATGGCGGGAGGTTTGTTGCGGAATGAGAAAACCGGGAGCGGGGTGGGGGACATGAAGAAAAAAGTTGTTAATTTTCCTGTTAATCTGTTTTGCAGCTTGATGCTGTTGAGCTTTATTCCATTCTTATATATGCTTGTAAGAACATACTTGATCTCGAATAGTTCTGTACCTGACGGACTGGGGATAGTAGGACACATTGAGTGGTTTGATCTAATCAATGAAACGATACAAGCCTTTTTGATTGTGCCGCTGTATGCATTGCTTAATCAATGTATACAGGATACAAAGAAATGGAAAGAGAGAATTTTTCAGTTGTTTCTGATAGTGAGTGCTGTTTACATATTTTTCTCGATTTTGGTTTATATTTACTGCACTGATCTTGTATCCGTGATGGCGGGAAGCCGATTGGATGAGGTAATAAACTATCTTAAACTGGAAACAATTGGATTTGTCATTGCAAATATTGTCTGCTTTGTAAATGTGTTGTTTGTTGTCCTGGAAAAACCGATTTACATATACGCAATGATTGTTTTGAAAACAATTGTTACTGTGATCGGCGATTTGCTTTTGATTCCCAAATTTGGAGTGAATGGCGCTGCATATTCTAATATTGCGGTAAATTCGGTATGTGTTCTCGTATGTCTGATAGCCGTATTCAGGGAAAAACTAGTTGTGGTTTCTTTTAAGCCGGATAAATCGTTTATACAGGAGTATTTGGTCATGGGAGTATTTGGGGGTTCGCAAGTATTGTTAGATAATATCATCTATGCTGCCGTTGTGTGTAAAATGGTGAATGCAGCGGCGGAACAGGGAAATTATTGGACGGCAAATAATATCATTTGGGGACTGCTTTTAATCCCAATAACTGCATTGGCAGAAATTATTAAAAAGGATTGCAAAGACGCGCTGACTCCAACGAAAATGAAGTATTACCATGCGGTTATAATCGTAACATTCTTTCTATGGTTGTGTTTTATCCCTCTGTTAAACCCATTTTTAAAATGTGTTATGGGAATTGAGAATTTTAAAGCAATTAAGCATATAATAGTAATTTTACTACCGTTTTATCTTGTATACAGTTATTCGAGTTTGTTCGACAATATATTAATCGGTTATGGGAAAACACAGTATTGCTTTGCGATATCGTTAGTTGTGAACCTGGTTTATTATCCGATTATGTATGGACTCATGCGAAAAGGACTATTTACGCCGGATATAACTTTTATCTGTATGATGTTTGGTTTTGGCATGGTGACGCATCTGGTCTGCAGTATGCTGAGCTTTTTTGTATGGCGGCGTCAGAAGTGCCGGTAATAGAAGATCGCAAGCTGCGTGCGGTTCCTTAAGTTTAATTTATCCAAAATACCGCTTAAGTAGTTGCGGACGGTTCCCTCGCTTAAATGAAGCTCCCCGGCAATTTCCCGGTTGCTCAGACCTTCGGCGACTAAGGTAATAATGTTATATTCCCGTTCTCCAATTTCAAAGTCTTTGTAGAGGAAGGCGTCTTTGTGTTCTAAAAGGTCTGGAATCCGAGATATGATCTCATTTCCAAAGACGGTCTGTCCGGTATATACGGCCTTGATGGCGGGGATAATGCTTCCGTAATCCTGTTTGAGGAGGTATCCCTTTACGCCGAATTTTAAGGCTTTGACAATGTATTCGTCATCGGAAAAGGTAGTGAGCAGGAGTATTTTTGCGTCGGGGTATACGGCCAGGAGCTGTTCGGAGGCATCCAGCCCGTTCATGTCCTTCATGCGGATGTCCATAAGAAGTACGTCCGGGTGAAACTTTTGATATATGCGGACTGCCTCCCTGCCGTCAGAGCCGGTTCCGGATACGGTAATGGTTTCGTCGGCTTCTAGAATTGTTTTTAAAGCGGCTGCTACGAGTATGTCGTCATCGACGATTGCAACGTTGATCATATGAAAAATCCTCCCTTTTTGGAATGGTTATAAAAATGCGGAAGCCCTTTTTGGCATCGATTTGTATTACGCCCTTTAGGGCTGCTACTCGGTCTCTCATATTTTGTAAGCCTAATCCATGCTCCGTTCCGGCAGTTTTTTTTGTGCCGTTGTCTTCTATCATAAGCTGATAGAGAGCGGGGTGTTCCCGGAGAGTGATACGTACCTCGTTCGCATTGCTGTGGCGCATGACATTGTTTAGGGCTTCTTTTGCGACGGCAATCAAACAGTATTTTACAGCTTTCGGAACTTCATAGCCCATGTCGTATTCAAGAAAAACAGGGCAGAAGCTGAAAGAGTCGGCCAGGCTTTCTAACGCTTCTCTCAAACCGACGGATTCGTCATGCAGGTCGTGGACACTGTTTCGGATATTTGTCATGGCAGTATTCAGCGTAGTTTCTAACTGCTCCAGGGAAGGAGCTAAGGCGGCGTCTTGGCTGAGGGTTTTGACGGCGCCGGTCAGCAGAATGGAGCGGGTGAGCATATGGCCCACATTGTCATGGATTTCTCTGGCAATCCGGTTGCGTTCTTTTAACGTGGCGGTGTAAATCTCATAGTCTTGTTTCTCCAGCAGCGCCTGGTTTTTTTCTTTAAGCAAAAGATTACGTTCCACACTGTCGTCTCTGGTCTGCTTGAATTTCTGTTCCAGCGTCTTGTAGGAACGGGTGCGGCTGCTCAACAGGAGGGAGAGTATCGCTCCCGTTATGATAAAACAGATCGTTTCTAAAGGGGCGCCCCAGAACCGAAACAGGCATAGGACTCCTGAGAACGCCCAAATTTCTTTATAGCCGTCTTCTAAGAACCCATACAGGACGGCCGGAACAAACAGCGCGGCTTCCGGTATCAGAAGGGACAGCGTTAGGTACAGCAGAGATAGAACGCGGCGATATTCCCTTCGGTTCATGTAATAATGAAGGAAGGAATAAATGGACGCGGAAAGAAAGGAGATCAAAAAGCCAGTAGTTATCTCAGTAAAAAACACGCTGCCAAAGCAATAAAACAGCAGGACGCACCTGTCAAGAATCAATTTCATAGAGCAGCTCCTTATTTTCGGCCAGTTTCGTCAAATCTGCATATCTTAATTCCAGGTAATCCGGCCATCGTAGATAATTCCATCATAGCAAATTTTTCCCTTAAATTCCACATCCTAACGGAAATAATCCGCGTCCGCAAACAAACGGGCTAACGGGAACGGTATGACATTTGTAATATAAGTTTCTGACATCCTGCACTGTTATTTAAGCAGCCCTGTTGCTATACTATAACAAAAATAATAGCAGAGGAGGCGGATTACAGACTGGGGTTCAAACGCCCGGAGCCTGTGACGAAACGATATGGTTACAATAACAAATCTTGTGAAACGCTATGGCAGCCTTGTTGCGCTGGACCACTTGAATCTGGAAATAGAGGAAGGCGAGATATACGGACTTTTGGGGCCGAACGGCTCAGGAAAAACAACGGCAATCAACTGTATGCTGGCGATCTTAAAGTATGATAAGGGAAGCATCCGGGTGATGGGACAGGAAATGCGGCCGGACTGCTATGAGGTGAAGAAGAATATTGGGGTAGTGATGCAGAATGTTGCGGTGTTTGAACAATTATCCGTTTGGGAAAATGTGGATTATTTCTGCGGCCTGTATGTGAGAGACAAGAATCGAAGGCGGGAACTTGTAGAGGAGGCTATTCAGTTTGTAGGCCTGGAAGATTACCGGAAGATGCGTCCGAAAAAGCTTTCGGGAGGACTTCTTCGGAGGTTAAATATAGCCTGCGGTATTGCACATAAGCCGAAGCTGATTATTATGGATGAACCTACGGTGGCAGTGGATCCCCAGAGCAGGAATAAAATCCTGGAGGGGATTCTGGAGCTGAACAGACAGGGAACTACCATTATTTATACGTCCCACTATATGGAAGAGGTGGAACAAATCTGTACCAAGATAGCAATTATGGATCATGGACAGGTGCTTGCCATAGGAACAAAAGAAGAATTGAAAAGCATGATAAAAACAGGGGAGACCGTTACGATTGAGGCTGTGGCGCTGAATGAGGAACAGCTAATCAGACTGAGGGAACTTCCCCACGTATTTCAGCTTATTTATGAAGAACAGGTGCTAAAGCTGCGATTAAGCGGGGCGAACCATAACCTGGTACGCGTCCTTCATTACCTGGAGGAACAAGATATTACCTTTGGCAGAGTATTTTCGGAACTCCCCACGCTCAACGACGTTTTTCTGGAAATTACCGGAAAAGAGCTGAGGGATTAGAAGGGAGAAAACAGTATGCTGCATTTAGTAAAATATCAGTTTCTGCACGTGGTCAGAGAATGGGCCGTCATGTTCTGGGCGTTGGCATTTCCGATTATATTAGGAAGTTTATTTTATATATCCTTCGGAAGCGGGGATATGGGCGAAGATTTGGAGCCGATTCGGATAGCGATTGTGGAAGAACCAAAAGAGTCGGCCGGAAAAGAGAGCTTTCTTTCTTTTCTGGAAGAATTGGACGGAAATATTCTAAGGACGGAGCGTCAGGGAGAAAAGGAAGCGCTTGCGAAGCTGCGGGAGGATGAGGTTGAAGGCATTTTTTATGCAGGGGAGACCCCTGGGCTTACCGTGGCTAAGTCGGAGATAGAGCAGAGTATTTTAAAGGCGCTTTTGGATACGTATCAGAAGAATGCGGAATTAATGAAGACGGTAGGAGAAACACGTCCCGAGGCGATAGGAGAGGCGGTAAATGCGCTGAAGGAATGGAAGGGGACGACCGAAGAGATCAGCGTTGGAGGACGTACGCTGAATTCCAATGTTTCCTATTTCTTTGCGCTGATCGCTTACGCCGCGTTGTCGGGGATTTATCTTGGAATTAAGGCGTGCTGCGACAGTCAGGCTAATCTGTCGGCGTTAGGCGCAAGAAGATGCATTACCCCTACCCACAAGCTAAAGCTGATACTCTGCAGCTTTCTTGTATTATTTTTCATTCAGTTTTTTAATGTGATGGTACTGACAGGAGTGGTGCAATACATATTTCATATTGATCTGGGAGGCAATGCAGGCGGGATTGTTCTGATTAATCTCCTTGGAAGCATGATAGGAGTATCTATTGGAATCCTGATTGGAAGCGTCAGCCAGATTTCATTTGGTCTGAAGATGGGATTCGGCGTACTTTTTACGCTGTTTCCGGGTTTCTTAGCGGGGCTGATGTTTGGAAATATGAAGAATCTGATTGAGCAGCGCTGCCCGATTGTGAACCGGATAAATCCGGCCGCGGTGCTTAGCGACAGTTATTACTGCATGGCAGTTTACAATGATACGGGCAGGATGGCCAGAAATCTGCTGATTTTGGCTGTTATGTGCGGCGTGTGTGTAGCGGTATCGTTTGTCATGGTAAGGAGGGAGAGGTATGACAGTATTTAAAGGATTTTTGCTCCTGGTAAAACGGAATCTGGGCATATTTTTTCTTTATTTTGGTATCTTTATGAGCATCTGCATTCTGATTCAGGCGACGACGGGAGAGGAAGGAACGAACCAGTTCAAGGAAGAAAGCCTGCAGATTGCGGTGATAGACCGAGACGGCGGCAAACTGGCGGAAAGCCTTCGGGAGTATCTGGGAGAAAAGCATCAGCTTGTAGAGCTTGAAGACGATAAGAGGATGATTCAGGAGAACCTCTTCTATCGGAACGTATACTATGTGGTAACGATTCCGGAGGGATTTGAACAGAAATATCTTGAGAATGGAGAGAAACTTAAAACGACGAAGGTTCCGGGGACGGTCAGCGCTTACTTTATCGATCAGCAGATTGACGCTTTCTTGAATGATGTGAGGATACTGGCGCGGGCAGGTTTTTCTGTAGAAGAAGCGTCGGCTGAAGCGCTGCGTATCGGGAAACTGGATACGGAGGTAGACATCGTGGATAAGAACGGTCATGGAGGGCGGATGGCGCCCCATGCGTACATGTTTCAGTTCCTGCCGTATCTGTTTTTGGGAGTGCTGTGTTATATTATCGGTTATGTAATGATCACCTTCCGAAAAAAAGATGTGAAACGGCGGCTCCTTTGCTCCTGCGTATCGCTGCGGATGCAGAACGCGGGGCTTATGGCCGGATTTTTGGTAGTGGGAGTGGGCTTCTGGCTCTGCTGTATGGCGATGTCGGCGGTGATGTACGGGAAAGAGTTCTGTCAGGACGATAACCTGATCTGTTATCTGCTGAATTCCTTTGCTATGGTGCTGGTGGCTCTGGCTATTTCGTTTGTTGTGGGGGTATTGGTGGAAAATGAGAATGTAATCAGCGGCGCGGCAAATGTTATTTCTCTCGGCATGTGTTTTACCTGCGGCGTCTTTGTATCCATAAGCGTATTGTCAGAGGGAGTACGGAAAGCGGCGCATTTCCTTCCGGTGTACTGGTATGAGACCGTCAATGAGATAATCGGAAATAATACGCAGTTCACGGCGGCACAGAGCGCGGCGGTGTGGAAGGGTATCGGCATCCAGCTTTTGTTTGCGGCTTTGTTTTTAAGCATAGGACTGGCGGCAAGTAAGTATAAGCGGCAGGAGTAGGATTGCGGGAAACCCCTTTAAATGCTTGGAGGTTGTGGGTAAAAAATGAAAAGCTAATTGATTTATTTCATGTAATGTGCTAAAATAGCGCCATGGCATTATGTGCGGGGGGGGGTAAACGTACATGATACACAGAGGAAAGAGAATACAGAGAGGATGGTTCGGAATTGAAGAAGTACATCATTAAACGTCTGGCGCTTGGCGTTGCAAGTATATTTATTGTTGCAACATTGACATTTTTTCTTATGAATCTGGTGCCGGGCGGACCGTTTGTTGCAGAGAAGTCTATTAGCAAAGCGGCGCAGGAGGCGCTGGAGGCAAAGTATGGATTGGACAAGCCGTTAGTAGAACGGTATACGACGTATATGACGGATTTTGTCAAAGGGGATATGGGGTACAGTCTCAGGCAGAGAGGGCGCACCGTGTCTGACATTATATTTTCCAAGTTTCCCATCTCTGCAAAGCTTGCAGGTATAGCCGTCGTGCTGGCGCTGGCGCTGGGGATACCGCTTGGATGTATTTCGGCATACAACAGGGGAAAGTTCTACGATAATTTTATTATTGTCCTGGCAACCTGCGGAATTGCCATACCAAGTTTTATAAGCAGCGTATTACTCTTGTATACTTTTGGAAGCAAATTAAATATTCTGCCGACAGTCGGACTTAACACACTGTCATCTTATATTATGCCGGTAACGGCTTTGGCTATTTATCCGACCGCGTATATTACGCGTCTGATGCGTTCCAGCCTTCTGGATGTTATGGGTCAGGACTATGTGCGTACTTCGAGGGCAAAGGGCGTTTCGAGCTTTAAGACATTATTCAAGCATGCACTTCGCAACGCGATTCTTCCGGTTATTACTTATGTAGGACCAATGCTGGCAGGACTTATGACGGGCTCTTTTGTCGTGGAAAAGATTTTCACGATTCCGGGGCTTGGGCGGGAATTTGTGTCGTCCATAACGAATCGTGATTACACGATGATTATGGGGACGACGATTGTTCTGGCAACCCTGATTATTACGGCGAATGTGATTGTAGATATTCTCTACAAGATCATAGATCCGCGGATTAAATTAAAATAGAGAGCAGGTGCAAAAGTACGATGAGTAATAAATTTCCCAGCCTTCAGTTGAAAGCAGAGGATTTCCTTCCCGCTTCAGCCGAGGAGAAACAAAGTCTTGTTATTATGCGTAAAAGCGTTAATTTCTGGGCGGACGGTATGCGTCGCCTGCGTAAAAACAAAATTGCGATGGTCAGTTTGGTTTTTATTATATTAATTATGATATTTGCATACGTTCTGCCTTTTTTCTGGCCGTACAGCTATGAACAGCAGATCAAATACAGCGAGAATTTAGCTCCGTTTGAATACGGTAAGAACGAGCAGGCGCTTATCGACGAGGGCGAGAGCGTGTTTCCCCATATCTGCGGCACGGATAAATTAGGGCGCGACTTTGCGATCCGTCTTATGATGGGGACGCGTATCAGTTTGAGCGTAGGTCTTGTATGCGCGGCGCTGGTACTTATTGTGGGAGCCACATATGGAGCGATAGCAGGATTTGCCGGCGGATGGGCGGACAATATCATGATGCGTATTACGGATATTTTGTATACGATACCGGATATTCTTTTGATTATTATACTTTCTATGGCTATAAAGCCTGCGCTTCAGGATCTGGCGACCCGTCCCGGATTTGGATGGATGCAGAAAATGGGTCCGAACCTGATTGCGATTTTCCTTGTGTTCGTTCTGCTTTACTGGGTCGGTATGGCAAGGATTACCCGTTCCCAGGTTTTGATTTTAAAAGAATCGGAGTATGTAACGGCGGCTCGCGCTCTTGGCGCTAGCGGAGGCAGGATTGTGAAAAAACACCTGCTTACGAACTGTATCGGTACGCTGATTGTTACGACGACGCTGCAGATTCCTTCTGCGATTTTTACAGAGAGTTATTTGAGTTTCCTTGGACTTGGCGTTGCGGCGCCTATGCCGTCCCTGGGGTCTCTTGCAACGGATGCGGTAAAGGGTATGAATACGTATCCGCATCTTTTGATTCTTCCGGCGGTGATGATCAGTGTTATCATTCTTGTGTTTAATCTGTTCGGAGACGGCTTAAGGGACGCGTTCGACCCGAAGCTGAAGAACTAAAGGAGGTATAAGTGTTTTGAAAGAAAAGCTTTTAGAAATTAAAGATGAATACCTCTCCTTTTTTACTCCGGCCGGTGAAGTGAAGGCTTTGAACGGGGTTTCTTTCTCCATGGAGGAAGGGGAAGTCCTGGGAATTGTCGGTGAATCCGGTTCTGGAAAATCGGTTACCGCATATTCGCTGATGGGCCTTACCGCTTATCCGGGAAAGCTTGTGGGAGGTACGATACGTTTTAACGGACATCAGGTGGATACGATGACCGAGAAGGAATTCCGCAAAATGCGCGGAAATGAAGTATCCATTATTTTTCAGGATCCGATGACAAGCTTAAACCCGGTATATACCATTGGCAATCAGATCAGAGAGGTTATTCTCCTGCATACGGATAAGACGAAAAAAGAGGCGCAGGAGCGTGCGAGAGAGCTGTTGGAACTGGTTGGGATCAACGAACCGGATAAGCGGCTGAAGCAGTATCCTCACGAGCTGTCCGGCGGTATGCGCCAGCGTGTTATGATTGCAATCGCCCTTGCCTGCGAGCCGAAGCTTTTGATTGCCGACGAGCCGACTACGGCGCTTGACGTTACGATACAGGCGCAGATTCTGGAGCTTATGCAGGAATTGAGAGAAAAGCTGGGCATGAGTATTATTATGATTACGCATGATTTGGGCGTGGTTGCAAGCATGTGTGAGAAGATTGCGGTTATGTATGCGGGACACATTGTAGAGTATGGAACGGCGGATGAGATTTTCTATTCGCCGAAGCATGAGTATACGAAGGGATTGATTAAGTCGATTCCGAAGCTTGACACAAAGGAAGACGAGCGTTTGATTCCGATTGAGGGACAGCCGGTGGATCTTCTGAATCCGCCGAAAGGGTGTCCGTTTGCGCCGAGATGTTCAAGTTGTATGAAAATCTGTCTGGACAAAATGCCGCCAAAGACAGAGTTAAGCGATACACATTACAGTCATTGCTGGCTGCTTCAGAAAGAACAGTTTGAGGAAGGAGGCAGGGACTGTGAATAAGCAAGAGATTTTGATGGAAATACAGCATTTGCAGCAGTATTTTCCTGCGGGAGGTTACGGAAAGCATAAACGTGTTGTGAAGGCTGTGGACGACGTGTCCTTTGCAATCCGAAGAGGAGAGACGTTAGGGCTTGTAGGCGAGTCGGGCTGCGGAAAGACCACCATCGGCCGTACGATGCTCCGGCTGTATGAGCCTACGGACGGGCGGATTATCTACGACGGGAAGATTATATTCGACAGTGGGAAGCATCCGCTGCAGAATCCGGACGGTACGCCGAAATTAGATGAAAAGGGAAACGTAGTTTTAGGGACGAAGGCTGCCGAGGATATGCTGCCGTACCGGCGAAAGATGCAGATTGTTTTTCAGGATCCATATGCAAGCTTGGATCCGCGTATGACGATCGGAGATATCGTAGGAGAACCGATTGATATCCATAAGCTTGCGGACAGTAAGGAAGAAAGGCGTAAGCGTATCCTTACTCTTTTGGAGCGTGTGGGACTCAATAGCGAACATGCAAACCGGTATCCCCATGAATTTTCGGGAGGCCAGCGGCAGCGCGTAGGGATTGCCCGGGCGCTGGCGGTAGATCCGGAGTTTATTGTCTGCGACGAGCCGGTATCTGCGCTGGACGTATCGATACAGGCCCAGGTGGTCAATATGTTTGAGGATCTTCAGAAGGAGATGGGACTGACCTATCTTTTCATCGCCCACGACTTAAGCATTGTGAAGCATATTTCTGACCGTATCGGCGTTATGTACCTTGGAAAGCTGGTAGAGCTTGCAGACAGCTATGAACTGATTACAAAGAGCGCGCATCCATATACGCGCAGCTTGATTTCGGCAATTCCGATCGCAGACCCGAAGACGGCCAGGGCGTCTAAGCGGATTCCGCTGCAGGGAGACGTGCCGAGTCCGTTAAATCCGCCGAGCGGCTGCCGTTTCCGGACAAGGTGTCCGTATGCGACAGAACAGTGCGCCGAAGAGTGTCCGGAATTTAAGGAGATCAGCCCGGGACATTGGGCGGCCTGCCATAATCTGGACAAGCTGAATTAAGATGGTATCCTATATGCGAAAGCATATTTTGGATATAGAGCAGTTAATGCAAATAAAAAATGGAGGAAAGTTATTATGAAAGCAAGAAGAATAGCAGCGATGCTGCTGACGGTTTGTATGACGCTTTCTCTCGCAGCCTGTGGCGGGAAAGGTTCTGGTTCTGACGATGCAGGGTCTTCCGAAGGCGCTTCCGGCAATGGCGGAGAAATTACAGCACAGATCGGACCGAACCCTGAGACATTGGATCCGGCGCTTAACAGCGCGATTGACGGCGCAAACATGCTGATCACCCTGTTTGAGCCTCTGCTCATTATCGATGAGAATAATGAAGTACAGCCGGGGCAGGCTGAGGAGTATGAGGTAAGCGACGATGGCCTTGTATGGACATTTACCATGCGCGATGGCCTGAAGTGGAGCGACGGCTCTGACCTTACGGCGAAGGATTTTGAATATACCTTTAAACGTCTCTGCGATACGGAGCTTGCCGCTCCTTATGGAGAAACTGTTGTAGGCATGATCGACGGTTATCAGGATGCTATCGGCAATCCGGATGAGGAAGGCAATACGACAACAGAGCCTGATAAGGAGAAACTGAATGTTGTTGCAAGCGAGGATGGAAAGACACTTACCATTACATTAGCATATCCATGTTCTTATTTTGACAAGATTGCCGCATTTGCTACGATGAGTCCTGTTCAGCAGGCTACCATTGAAGAAAACGGCGATGCATGGTCAGTTGATCCGGAGACATACGTATGTAACGGACCGTACATGATCAAAGAATGGACTCCAAGCGAGCGTATCGTATGTGAAAAGAACCCGAATTACAGCGGCGGCTGGGATTCTTCCCGTATTGTTACAGATACTTTGACATTCCTTCTGCTTGAGGATTCCAGCGCGGCTTACGCGGCTTATACAGGCGGAGAGGCTCAGATGATTAAGGATGTTCCTACTGAGGAGATTCCTAGTCTTACGTCGGTAGAGGACGGCGGGGATTACTATGTAGATCCGATTCTCGGTACTTACTACTTAAGTATGCAGACACAAAAAGAGCCGTTCAATGATGTGAATGTACGTAAGGCGCTGAATCTTGCTATTGACCGTGATTATATTGCAAATGTAATCATGCAGGGTACCTACAGCCCGGCATATAACTTTGTCGGCGCTGGAGTTATCGATGCAGATCCGAATGAGATGTTCTATGACGTAGCTGTTGATGCAAACGGCGGAAAGCCTTATATCAGCGAGGATTATGAAGCAAATCTGGAAGAGGCAAAGAAAGCTCTCGCAGATGCGGGTTATCCAGATGGAGAAGGTTTCCCGACCATCACATATTCTACGAATGATCAGGGATATCATGTGGCGGTAGCCGAGTATCTCCAGAGCTGCTATAAGGAGCTTGGAATTACGATGAATATCGATAAGGTTGAGTGGACTTCCTTTACTCCACAGCGCCGCGCCGGCGATTACGATATGGCCCGTAACGGATGGGTTTACGATTACAACGATGCGTCTAATATGATTGAGCTACTCTATTCTACAAACGGAAATAACGACGGAAAGTATAAGAGCAAGGAATTTGACGCGGTAATCGATAAGTCCAGATGTGCGGATGTTGAAGAGCATTATGCGGCGCTTCACGAGGCTGAGAAGATCATGATGGAAGATTATGCATGTATTCCGGTTGCTTGCTACAATGACTTCTGGCTGCAGTCTCCATCCCTGAAGGGAACATGGCACAGTCCGTACGGATACTGGTACTTCCAGTACGGATATATTGAGGAGTAATTTATGCCTTATTGGACATTAGTAGTTCAATAAGTATTAAATATTGAGAATTTTTGCGCCTGGTGATATAATATCATCGGGCGTTATTCTTTTTGGAAAATGCATCTGGTTCTATTTGGCTTATCGTATCCGGTAACGGGCGAAGAAGGTGCTGACCATTCGGCGGCAACCGAAGACGAGTCCGGTAATTCTGGTCTGCTTGTATATTCTTAAAAGAATCCGCGCTTACGATTTCCCCATAAAAAGGGCTGAAAGACAGGGGACGCATCCGGTTTATACGCATGCCGGCGCGCCGTTTTATCAGCAGAAAAGGAGAAAGAAAATGAAAACAATGGCAGCAACGAAAACAAACACAAAAGGAAACACCCGTTATATGGTAGAACTTGCATTAATGATCGCGATTATCTTGATCATGGCATTTACGCCGCTGGGGTATTTGAGGACGCCGGGGCTTTCGATTACGTTCCTTACGGTACCGGTGGCAGTGGGAGCAATGATTCTTGGCCCGATGGGCGGAGCTATCTGTGGTTTTGCGTTTGGCTTAACGAGCTTGATGCAGTGCTTTGGTATGAGCGCTATGGGAGCGATGCTTCTTAGCATCAATCCCTTTGGAACGGCGGTTACCTGTATTGTACCCAGGGTTTTGGAAGGACTCTTGTGCGGCCTGGTCTTTCGGGGCGTAAGAAGTAAGAAGAAAAACCTTGCTTATTTTATCGGCGGTTTGACTTGTCCAGCGCTGAATACGGTTTTGTATATGTCTTTCCTTGTGTTGTTTTTCTACAATACGGAGTATATCCAGGGATTTGTGGAGGCGCTGGGGGTATCGAATCCGCTGACGTTTGTCGCCGCGTTCGTTGGAATGCAGGGAGCCGTTGAGGCGGCAGTGTGTACCGTGGTGTCCGCGGCTGTTGCGCGCGCGCTTGCGGCAGCTTTAAAAGCAGCATAGGACAGTCTTTCTGGTTACCATGTTTTTCAATGAACGGCGCATGATAAATTTAAAATTGCGAGGAGAACAAGTTATGGTTATTTTAAGTAAAGAAGAGATTGAAGCGCTGGTCGATCCGAACGAGATGATGGACGCCATTGAGGAGGCATATCGGATTTTCGGAGAGAACGAGTTTTATATGCCGGAGAGGCCGGTGGTGGAGCATGAGAACAAAACGCTGATGTATATGCCCTGTTACACAAAGGAGGTAATTGGGACGAAGATCTTAAGCATTTTTCCGGAGAATGCCAAGCTTGGCCTGCCTTCCATTGACGGGGCGGTGCTTTTAAATGACCAGAAGACGGGAGCGCCCATAGCGGTGTTAGACGGACAGTCAGTTACGGCCTGGCGTACAGGAGCGGTAGGTGGAGTGGGAATCCGCCATTTGTCCAGGAGGGACTGCCATACGGTAGGAATCGTGGGAGCGGGTGTGCAGGGATTCCATCTGGCCGTCTATGCCTGCGCGGCAAGAGATATCCGTACCGTGTACGTATATAACCACAGCGACAGAGATCTGACAGATTTTCTCGCAAGACTAAAGAAAGCTATTGCGAATCCAGCTATAGAAGTAGTACAATGTAAGGCAGTGGAGGAGCTGGTAAAAAATAGTGATATTATCTGTACTGCCACCCCTTCTGCAGAACCCGTACTGCCCAATGATAAGGAACTTCTCCGGGGCAAATGTATCATTGCCGTAGGTTCCTACACGCCAAAGATGCGGGAAATCCCGGATGCGATCTGGGATTTGGCGGATAAGGTGTATATTGAACTTCCCTATGCCTGTGAGGAGAGCGGGGATTTGAGCCAGCCTCTGGCGGAGGGAAGACTCACTATGGACAGGACGGTTCTTATGGATGAGTTCTTAAAGTCTGACGCGGATAAAGAAGAGATTGCCAGAGGCACTACGTATTTCAAATCCGTAGGAATGGCGCTGTTTGATATTTGCGCAGCAAAGAAATTATTAGAAAAAGCAAAGGAGAGATGAAGATGAAGGTAGTAGCGACAGAGAAAGCGCCAAAAGCTTTAGGGCCTTACTCCCAGGGCTATGTGCATGGCGGTATCTTGTATTCCGCAGGTCAGATTGCAATCAATCCGGAGAAAGACGCGGTTGTAGCGGTTACTATTGAAGATCAGACCGAACAGGTATGCAAGAATCTTGGGGAAGTTTTGAAGGAAGCAGGCACAGATTTTGACCACGTACTTAAGACCACTTGTTTTTTGGCGGATATGGGAGATTTCGCGGCGTTTAATGAAGTTTACGGCAAGTATTTTACGTCGAAACCGGCAAGAAGCTGTGTGGCGGTAAAGACGCTTCCAAAGGGAGTTCTCTGCGAGGTAGAGCTGATTGCGGCAGTAGAGTAGGAGCAGATTCTTAGTGAATTAAAATTTTATCCATTGAATGATGAAGAATAAAAGATATGTCAGGAGGAAATAAATGATGGAAGAGCAGCAAAAAAACGATTGTGCGCCGTCTGACTGCGCAGGCTGTGCGCATGCAGACTCATGTACCAGTAAACCGGAGGATTTCAGCGAGCCGGCCAATGCGTTTTCGCATATTGACAAGGTGATTGCGGTTGTTAGCGGTAAAGGCGGCGTCGGCAAATCTATGGTAACATCCTCCCTTGCGCGTATGATGCGGACGCAGGGATATAATGTAGGTATTCTGGACGCGGATATTACGGGTCCTTCTATTCCGAAGATGTATGGGATACACGAGGCGGCTAAGGGAAGCAGCGAAGGGATTTTTCCCTGCGAGGCCGCGGACGGAACCAAGATCATGTCTGTAAATCTGTTGTTAGAGCATGAGGACGATCCGGTTATCTGGAGAGGACCGGTGATTGCGGGGGTAGTAAAGCAGTTCTGGTCAGACGTTATGTGGGGGGAACTGGACTATCTCTTTGTGGATATGCCTCCCGGAACCGGCGACGTGCCGCTTACCGTATTTCAGTCCCTGCCGGTGGACGGCGTTGTGATTGTTACCTCTCCGCAGGATCTGGTGCGGATGATCGTAAGGAAAGCTTATAATATGGCTCAGGCAATGAATATTCCGGTTATTGGAGTTGTGGAGAATTACAGCTATCTGAAATGCCCGGACTGCGGGAAAGAGATTGCCGTATTCGGGAAGAGCCGTATCGACGAGATTGCCGAAGAGCTTGGGCTTCCGGTACTTGGCAAGATGCCGATTGACGCGGAACTTGCAGAGGCGGTAGAGTCAGAGAGGTTCTATGAAATCGATAACCAGTATCTGGAGAGCGCTGTGAATAAATTGTAAAGATTGGATGGTTATAACATGGAATAGAGAAAAGATGGTTGTTGTCAGCCGTCTTTTCTCTATTTTCATATATAGAAATTAATCTTAGGTTGTCTGCCCAGTCAATAAATGAGGGGGGATTATCCGGTTCTTTTCATGGACCGGTTCGTTTTTCAAAAGTTTTTCCAATATGCTGCAGGCATGCTTTGCCAGCAGCTTTGTATTTTGCTGGATGGAGGTAATATTTAAAATGGAATTACAGGTTACGGAAATGCCGTCGAATCCAATGATGCGGATATCGTCGGGGATCCGCAGCCCGGAATTCTGCACGCCCACCACGGCTCCTAATGCCCGGGAATCGTTGATGGCAAAAATGCTGTCAAAGGAGAGGCTTTTTGCGATTAGGTACTGAACCATATCACGGCTTTCAATAAAGGGATGCTTGATATGGGGAAGGCAGATGATCTGTTCATCCGAAAATAAAATATTATTTTTGGACCATGCATTTTGAAACCCTTTGATCCGGTCTTCGGAGCGGTGTGTTATCTGGGCTCCAGTTAGGAGGATCGGCCTGCGGCTGCCGCGGCGGAATAGTTCTTGGGCGGCTAGCTGTCCGGAAACATAATGGTCGCTCTGCACTCGGTACAGCGCTGGAGTTTGCTCCGGCGGATCGTTGCAGTCAACCCAGACGCAAGGAATATTTGGATGGAAGATTTCCCTAATTGACAAGTAATCGCAGCTAATCAGAATCATACCCAAGACTCCGGATTCGTATAAAGTTTCCACAGAAGCCGGAAGGTAATCCGAATTGCCCTGGGTGTTGGCGATTACAACGCGTATGTCCTGCTGCATAAAATATTCAGCGGCATATTGCTGGATGCTGATGTAGTAATCCGATGCGCTGGACGTCATAAGGATGCCGATTTTTGGCGCGCAGGTTCTGTCTTGTGCGCCGGATGCGGGGTGGGGAAGGGGGTAGTGATATTTTTGTAAGATATCGAGTACCTTGCGGCGGGTATCTTCAGACACCTTTGGGGCGTTATTTAAAACCCGGGAAACGGTTGCCGTTGATACGCCGCACTCCTGCGCGATAGAACGAATGGATACTTCTTTTCTTTGAGCCATGCTGCACCTCCGGTATTTGTTAAAAAGGATTATAGCATAATAAATATAAATATAGCACAAATAGATGAAAATGTTAAGGGATGTAACAAAATGTAACGTATGTAAATTTACACAAAAATACTGTATAAAAATTAGTAAAAAGGACGAAAGTAAATTTAGACATTGCGAAAATACAAGGATAATGATATATTATCCAATGTGAAACACGTGTAAATAATAATGTAACGTTACATGAAAAGGAAGGAGAAAAACATGGCAAACAAATATGACGGGCTTGCGCGGATCATTGTCCAGAATGTGGGAGGAAAGGATAATATTATCAGCCTTACACATTGTATCACAAGGCTGCGATTCAAACTCAAGGATGAGGGAAAAGCACAGACAAATATTTTAAAGGAAACAGACGGCATTGTTACGGTTGTTACTTCCGGGGGGCAGTATATGGTGGTGATTGGCAACCATGTGGCTCAAGTATACGAGGCTGTTTGTGAAAAGGCCCATATTACCGGGGACGCCCCAAGGGAGGAAGACGATGGGCCAAAAGAAAAATTGAACCCGCTGAATATGCTGATCAGCGTGGTTACAAAAGTATTTACGCCATTTCTTGGCGCGCTTGCGGCCATGGGTATTATTAAAGGGGCGCTGGCGTTTTGTACGGCAACAGGAATTCTGGATACACAGTGCGGAACTTATAATATCCTGTATGCAGTCAGCGATTCCATATTCTACTTTTTTCCGATCATCATCGGCTATACGGCTGCAAAGCGTTTCGGATTAGATGAATTTATAGGATTGCTCCTTGGGGCGATTATGGTGTATCCAAGCATGACGGCTTCCGGCGGCGCTGACGTTAGTAATTTTCTTGGGTTTCCGGTGGTGATGCCTTCCTCCGGCGATTACACGTCTTCGGTCATTCCGGCTATTATTGCTGTATGGTTCGCGAGCATTGTATACAAATTTCTGAAAAAACATATGCCGGATGCGGTTGCCAGCTTTATGAACCCGCTGGTTACGCTGCTGATCGCAGCTCCGGTTACGTTCCTGGCGATCGGCCCCTGCGCTTCTTTGATAGCGGACGGGATCAATGCGGTGTGCCTGAACCTGTATTCCCTTAGCCCGGTAGTGCTTGGCGCGTTTGTGGGTCTGTTCTGGCAGGTTCTTGTAATGTTTGGACTGCATTGGGCGATCGTGCCGATGGCGATCAACAACGTAGCGGTGAATGGTTATGACGTTATCCTGCCGGCTATGATGGTTACGACTTTTGCGCAGACAGGCGCCGTTCTTGCGATCATGTGCAAAACACGGAATAAAAAGCTGAAAAACTTGTGCCTGCCGGCAGCGATCTCTGCTTTCTGCGGCGTTACGGAACCGGCGATCTATGGTATTACGCTGCCGAAAAAAGTTCCGTTTTATATTACCTGTGTGCTGTCTGGCATCGGCGGCGTTATTTTGTCTGCTTTTGGACTTCGCCAGTACAGCGTAGGCGCGCTGGGGTGCTTTGGCTGGATGCCGTTTATTGGTGAGGACGGACTTGGCCCGATGATTACAGTTATTATCATTACGATGGCTTTTATGGCAATCGCGTTTGTTTTGGTATTTATGACATATAAAGAAGATGCGCCCGCAAAGAAAAAGGAACTGCCGGAGAGGGAAACAGAGGCGGAACCGGCGTCTGCCGGGGAAGGCGGCATTTTATTTGCGCCTGTTACAGGGAGTGTGGTATCATTATCTGAGGTAAAAGATGAAGTGTTTGCTTCCGGGTCTATGGGGCAGGGGGCGGCAATTGAGCCGGAAAAAGGCGAAGTGTATGCACCCTGCGACGGTGAGATCGTTTCGTTTTTTCCCACCGGCCATGCGATAGGTATCCGTTCGGACGACGGGGCTGAGATCCTGATCCATGTGGGAATGGATACGGTGAAACTGTCCGGCAAAGGATTTACCCCGATGGCAAAGGAAGGGGACCGAATCAAAAGAGGGCAGCAATTGCTGAAGTTTGACATGGATTATATCCGTTCCCAAGAGCTGTCTTTGACAACGCCGGTTATTATTACAAATGTGGATTGTTATTCCCATGTACAGCAGGTTGCGTCCGGCGTGGTGGATAACAGCAGGGAATTGCTGTCGTATTCAAAATAATTGCAGGAGGAAAGAAAGGAATGACTATTTTTCGTAAGGATTTTCTCTGGGGAGGCGCTACGGCGGCAAACCAGTGTGAAGGAGCATGGGATGAGGATGGAAAAGGAGTTTCGGTATCGGATATCTGTACTGGCGGAAAATATGGGCAGAGTAAAATGATTACCCCGGTGCTGGACGAGGGCAATTTCTATCCCAGCCGTGAAGCGATCCGGCATTATCGGTATTTTAAGGAAGATATCCGGTTGTTTGCCGAGATGGGATTTAAGGTATACCGTTTTTCCATTGCGTGGACAAGAATCTTTCCCAATGGGGACGAGAAGGAACCGAATGAGGCGGGGCTGCGCCATTATGAGGAGGTAATCGACGAGTGCCTGAAATATAAGATTGAGCCTCTGATCACCATTTCCCATTATGAAGTGCCTTTCGGGCTTACTAAAAAATGCAATTCATGGGTGTCCCGGGAAATGATAGGTTACTATATGAATTACTGCAGGACGCTTTTTGAGCGTTATAAGGGGAAAGTAAAATACTGGCTGACCTTTAATGAGATTAACAGTTCGGTAGTGCCCACAGGCGCATTATTAAATCAAGGCATCTTGAATGAACTAGAAAAACCTACGGTGTTCCTCGACCAGCCGGATATCCCGCAGCAGAGGTTCCAAGGGCTGCACCATATGTTTGTGGCAAGCGCAATGGCAGTAAAGCTGGCGCATGAGATCGACCCGGCATACAGGGTGGGCAATATGATTATCTATGCGTCTTCCTATCCTTTGACGCCAAAACCGGAGGACGTGCTGAAGTGCCAGAGTTATAACCAGATCTTTAATTATTTCTGTAATGACGTCCAGTGCAAAGGGAGATATCCGTTTTATGCGGACGCTTATTTTGCGGAAAAAGGAATCTCGATTGTAAAGCAGCAGGGAGATGATGAAATTATCCGTGAGGGAACGGTGGATTTTGTAACATTCTCTTATTATATGTCTTCCTGCCAGTCTGCCGATACGGAGGAAGAACAGGGAGACGGCAATCTGACCGGAGGGGTGCCGAACCCATATCTGAAAGCGTCCGAGTGGGGATGGCAGATTGATCCTAAGGGGCTCCGCTATGCGCTGATTGAGTTATATGACCGCTATCATCTTCCGCTTATGGTGGTGGAAAACGGCCTGGGTGCCAAGGATGAGCTGGAAGAGGATGGAAGCATCCATGACAGTTACCGCATTAAGTATCTCAGGGAACATATTATGGAAATGAAAGAGGCCGTAAAGGCAGGCGTAGATCTGATGGGATATACGCCATGGGGCTGCATTGATCTGGTATCAGCTTCTACCGGCGAATATGCGAAACGCTATGGCATGATCTATGTTAGAAGATATGACGATGGAACCGGAGATTTTGCAAGACTGAAAAAAGATTCTTTCTACTGGTACAGGGACGTTATTGCTTCGAATGGGGAACTGCTTCCATAGGATATTGGAAATAGGCTGCCTTTCACAGGGCTTTGCATATGCTGCAAAGCCCTGTGAGAAGGTTATACGGTCATTCGCAGCCTAAATCCGCCCGGGAAGCATCATTAGGAACGCCGCGATTCCACCAACCATATAAATTCCATTTATCACGACGCAGATCTTCATCCAGTTATGCTGAACATGCGCCCGGGTATAGACAAGGATCGTGAAAATCCCGCTGAAAATCATAAAAGCCGCGTACCCGGAAATCATAATCTCCGCCGCAGGAGATTCAAGCGCCCACGAGAAACTTCTTAATGGCAGAATCGTCCACGGAACAACAATCATTAAGGTACTCATCATAGTAAAAAATCTTTCCTTCATCATTAAAAACCTCTCTTTCGATTTTCATAATCTTAAAACTCTGTCAAACAACGCTGGAAAGTATAGAAAATACCTACTGCGCAGTTGCCGATAAAATTTTTACTTTTGCAGTGCATCAACCCCCCCTAAATTTTACTCAATATCCCCTTTTCCAAAGCGGACGCATGCGATAAACAGGCATCCGGCCGCAGCCGCCGCGCCTACCGGCAGCATAGGCATCCACTGAATCTCGCTGGTAAAGACTTCCGCCGCCTGCTTCCCATACTCCGTCATCAGCATATAGAAGGGGTAATCCATGGGGTAAAATGCCCATAGCTTCGTGTTCAGCATCAGGATGCTTGGCACTAGGGACGCAAGGCAGATCCCGGCCGAAAAAATCGGGGTACGGATCAGTACGGCAAGCATCCAGAATACACCAGCCATAGGAAGAGCGGCAAGGTAGATCATGGCGGCGGCGTGCAGCACATAGGGCAGCCCCAGCACAAAATCATAGTCCTCCAGCCGGGAGGCAAGCAGCGCGCCGATGTAGTAAAAGAGGATGGTAAACAGCATCTGCACGGTTATAAGAAGCGGCATGACCAGAAATTTTGCCAGACACAGCCTGCCAGCGCTTGCCGGAAGGGACAGCATTTTTATAAATCCTCGGTTTGTCCGTTCATTCTGAATCAATAGCACGGTACAGATGATCAGGGTGGCGGGGATCATGAACCATGCCATTCCCATAAAACCCTGAATAAAGAAATTGTGTTC
>CAJURK010000020.1 GCA_910588745.1 uncultured Dorea sp.
GCTTCTTTGAGGTTCCCCTTGTACTGCCCCCATCCGGGTGCAGGCCTGACCATCCGGTCTGTGCAAGTGTTCCCAAACGGTACATATCTTCCTCGGTAATCTCAAACCCAAATACATCCTGGTTCTGCTTCATCCGCTCCATAGCCGAAGATTTCGGCAAGGGTACGATCCCTCTCTGCACCGCATAGCGGATACAAAGCTGCGCGGCAGACACCTGATAATGTTCTGCAATCTCTAAGATCATGGGGTTTGTAAGCAAAACGCTCCTTCCAATAGGACTCCACGCCTGAACAAGGATGTCTCTTTCCTGGCAATACCGCACCGTCATTTCCTGCGTATATCCCGGATGAAATTCAATCTGATTCACCGCCGGTCTTACGCGGCAGTTCTGCAGAAGATTCTCTATGTGATGGGGAAGGAAATTGCTGACGCCGATCGCCTTCACCTTACCTGCTTCATACAGTTCTTCCATGCCCTTCCAGGTATCTATGTCAAGCTTCTTCCAATCTTTGTATCCCTCTTCCGGAATCGGCCAGTGAATCAGATACAAATCCAGGTAATCCGTCTGAAGGCGTTCCAGGCTTCTCTCAAAAGCCTCCTTCACCTCTTTGTATCCCATCTCCGTCTTCCATGCCTTGGATGTGAGAAACAGCTCCTCTCTTGGAATCTGCTTCTCTTTGACTGCCTTTCCAAGGCTTTCCTCTGTCTCATAAAAGGAAGCCGTATCAAAATATCGGTACCCTGCGTCTATCGCCGTCTTTAATACCTCCGTACTCTGACCGTCGGCCGCCTTGAACGTTCCGAACCCTACGCATGGATTTTTGACTTTATTATTTAATACATAGCTGTCATAGATCGATTTCATCAACATGTTGCTCTTCCTCCCTGTCTGGTTTCCTGTAGGAATCTCTGGTAAAATGCGCGCTTTATCAGCCTGAATCAGCCGGTCAGCCCGCTTGCCGCCCTCTCTGGTAATAGAATTACCTTCCGCAGCACTTTTTATATTTCTTTCCGCTTCCGCAGGGGCATGGATCGTTGCGTCCAATCTTCTTCTCCTTGCGAACCGTACCGGATTCTTTCTGTTCTTTATAAAGAGCTTTCCTCTCTTCTTCTGAAAAAATCTGCTTCCACTGAGGCAGTTCATACAGCCAGTCGGCTTTCGCGGCAACCATGTTCTTGTAAAGAAGGGCTTTGTCAAATACCAGGTTCACCTGGGTATCCTCCTCCATGGTCTCAATCGGATTCGCCTCTTTCAAGCTGTCGTTGATACCGTCTAAGAACCCGACCATAGTCAGTACGTCCTGGCCGTACCGTTCCGCCAGTTCTTTTACAGTCCCCCGAACCTCCGTATCCGGCTCTTCTAACAGTTTTTCATAAATATTCTTCTCAATCTGAAAATACTCGTCCCAAAACTTTTGAAGCTGGCCTCTGTCCGCCTGCTCGTTATATGCAATTTTACGCCACTGGTCTAATAATGCAGCACCCATACTGATAATCTCCTTTTTACTGATAAATTTTCCAAATTGACTTCCGTCATTTTACTGCTCAGACTATTATATACCATTTATCTTAATTTTCAAAGCTTTTCCTTCTATTAAATTGTCTATTTCCAGAAATAGGTGTATGATAGAGAAAAAGAATTGGAGGTAGATTATGAAACAGATTACTTTAGGAACGACAGGAATCACCGTCCCTCAGAATGCTTTCGGGGCTCTTCCCATTCAAAGGGTTGATTTTGAAACTGCAAAAACCATCCTTCTGCGCGCTTACGAAGGCGGTATGCGTTTTTTCGACACCGCAAGAGCTTACAGCGACAGTGAAGAAAAACTGGGATATGCGTTTGCAGATCTGCGTGATAATATTTATATAGCAACCAAAACCGCAGCCAAAACACCGGAGGATTTCTGGTCCCATCTGGACGCTTCCCTCAGTCTTCTTAAAACGGATTACATCGATATTTACCAGTTCCATATGGTGGATACCTGCTGGCGTCCCGGCGACGGAAGCGGCATGTATGAATGTATGCAGGAAGCAAAAGCACAGGGCAAGATCCGCCATATCGGCGTCACGGCGCACAAACTCGGCGTGGCAAAAGAATGCATTGAATCCGGCCTTTACGAAACTTTGCAGTTCCCCTTCAGCTACCTATCTTCCGAAAAGGAAATAGAACTTGTCCGCATGTGCAAGAAACAGAATATGGGCTTCATCGCAATGAAAGGCCTTGCAGGCGGCTTAATCAACCATTCCAAAGCAGCGGCAGCTTTTATGTCGCAATTCGACCAGGTACTGCCGATCTGGGGCATTCAGCGCATGTCGGAACTGGAAGAATGGCTGAGCTATATGGATAACCCGCCGACGCTAGATGAAGAAATCCGCCAGTTTATCGAAGCAGAAAAAAAGGAATTAACCGGAGATTTCTGCCGTGGCTGCGGATACTGTCTTCCATGTCCCGCGGGAATCCCTATCAATAACTGCGCCCGGATGTCTTTGATGGTAAGACGCGCCCCTTCCGCGGCATGGCTTGGCGAAACCTGGCAGGAAAACATGAAAAAAATCGAGAACTGCCTGGAATGCGGCCAGTGCAGTTCCCGATGTCCTTACGAGCTTGACACACCAAATCTTCTTAAGAAAAACTACGAAGATTACAAAAATATCCTGGCCGGGAAGACCAATATTTCCTGATTTTAATTTCGGAAAGGACTCTGCCATGAAAAAGTTGAAACGTACCCTTGCCCTGATCGGAGCCGTCCTTTTACTCCTTCTGTATGTAAGCACAGTTCTATTTGCCTTTCTCGACCATTCCGCATCCATGGGACTTTTGAAAGCCTCCGTAGCGTGTACCGTTATTCTTCCTGTATTACTGTACGCGTATGCGCTTGTTTACAGGGCAATCAGAAAAGACGATGACGACTCTGACGCGGATACTTAGACGTAAAGCTCTGCCAAAAGCCAGGCAGGGCTTTTTTCCTGCATCCCGGCCGCTTTTTCTTTCTGTTCCGATTCTTTAATCTTCTGCCGTTTCCTCAAGTATTCTTCTATGGAAATGACTTCCTGATAGGTTTTTTTCAATTTCCCCTTATCCATACTGATTTCCTCCATTTCTAAGTGATGTATTTGTTACCGTTTGCTTAAGGCTATACGCCTGCCGCGGCGCCAAGATCGCCGCCGTGTAACGCAATGAACAGCAACATATACTCCTGGCTGTTACCCCCGACTTTACTATTATATGCCTGCTCCCCTTATGATATGACATAGAATTGCCGGGCCGCCGGTTTTATCACCCTTTTCTATAGCATACGCTTTAAATGTGACCGTCATATGGATAGTTTCTAAAAAAAACATAAGGAAAACCTTAAGCCGCTATTAATAAAACAAAAAAGACTGCTGCAAAATACAGCTTAAACACCCTATACAACTGAGATCCTTGCGTCTCAAATGTCATATATGGTATATAACAGCTATTTTGCAACAACCTTTCTATCGTCTGTTACTCTGCTTTTTCCCGGCAACAGTCTGCTTATTTATCATTATTCCGCAACGTCCTTCATGCTAAAGGAAAGCCGTCCCATCTTATCCTTGCCGAGGCATACAACCTTTACCTCATCCCCAAGGGTCAGCACATCCTCTACCTGTTTGATTCTCTCCTTGGAAATTTTAGAAATGTGAACCATTCCTTCCTTTCCAGGAGCAAACTCAATGAATGCGCCAAATTCTTTAATGCTTACAACCTTGCCCTTAAGAACCATCCCGGCCTCAAAATCCGTCACAATAATCTCGACCAACTCTTTTGCACGATCCATGCCTGCCGCGTCGGTTCCGCAGATAGATACCGCGCCGTCGTCGGTGATATCAATCTTTACCCCGGTCTCCTCAATGATTGCATTAATGGTCTTACCTCTCTGGCCAACCACGTCGCCGATCTTCTGCGGATCGATCTGCATCTGGATGATCTTTGGCGCATAAGGGCCGACCTCCGGCCTTGGCCCGGCAATGGCCTTTGCCATCACTTCGTCAAGGATATAGGTTCTCGCCTTCTTGGTAGCGGCAATGGCCTCTTCGATAATCGGCCTTGTAAGTCCATGAATCTTAATATCCATCTGGATCGCAGTAATTCCTTTATGAGTGCCGGCTACCTTAAAGTCCATATCTCCAAAGAAGTCTTCCAATCCCTGTATATCGGTCAGCACCAGGTAATCTTCGTCCGATTCCCCGGTTACCAGCCCCGCTGAAATACCCGCAACCGCCGCTTTAATCGGGACTCCGGCCGCCATCAGCGCCATAGAAGACGCGCATACGCTGGCCTGGGAAGTTGAGCCGTTGGACTCAAAAGTCTCGGACACGGTACGGATTGCATACGGAAAATCCGCCTCTGTTGGAAGCACCGGAATCAGCGCGCGCTCAGCTAACGCTCCATGTCCGATCTCACGGCGTCCCGGACCTCTGGAGGGTCTCGTCTCACCTACCGAATAAGACGGGAAATTGTAATGGTGCATGTATCTCTTGGAGGTTTCGGCCTCATCTAACCCGTCCAGCCTCTGGGCTTCAGAAAGCGGCGCCAAGGTACAGATATTGCAGATCTGTGTCTGCCCGCGGGTAAACATAGCCGATCCGTGGACTCTCGGAATCAAATCCACTTCTGCTGCCAGCGGGCGGATCTGGTCGATCGCCCTTCCGTCCGGACGCTTATGATCCTTTAAGATCATCTTCCGAACCGTCTTCTTTTGATACTGATAAACAGCCTCTCCTAATACCGCAAGCCATTCCTCATTCTCAGCGAATTTCTCTTCGAGTTTTTCTGTGATCCGGCGGATGTTCTCCTCCCGAACTTGCTTCTCATCTGTAAAGACCGCCTGCTCCATCTCCTCCGGAGGCACGATCTCTTTCATTGCCGCAAACAGTTCCTCCGGAACCGCGCAGCTTTCATATGCATGCTTCGGCTTACCGCACTCTGCAACAATTGTATCAATAAACGCAATCACTTTCTGATTCAAATCATGAGCCGCAAAAATAGCCGCAATCATCCGTTCCTCCGAAACTTCATTGGCTCCGGCCTCAATCATAATGACTTTTTCTCTAGTTGACGCCACCGTAAGCGCCATGTCGGAAGCATCTCTCTGATCCGCTGTCGGATTGAACACAAACTCTCCGTCAATCAGACCCACCTGCGTGGTAGAAATCGGTCCGTCAAACGGTATATCTGAGATTGTCGTCGCAATAGCCGCTCCGATCATAGCGGTTAACTCCGGCGAACAGTCCTGATCTACCGAAAGAACCAGATTCTCCAGCGTCACATCATTGCGGTAATCCTTCGGGAACAACGGCCTCATAGGACGATCGATAACACGGTCAGTTAAGACCGCGTTTTCAGAGGCCTTACCTTCTCTTTTATTGAACCCTCCCGGGATCTTGCCGACTGCATACATCCTCTCATTATACTCAACGCTTAACGGAAAAAAATCAATCCCGTCTCTCGGCTTCTCGGACGCCGTCGCAGTACAAAGCACCGTCGTATCGCCGTAGTGCATCAAAACCGCTCCATTCGCCTGCTTCGCAACCCTGCCCACATCAACGCGCAGCGTTCTGCCGGCCAGTTCCATTTCAAATTGTTTGTACATACATTGTTTTCCTTTCTTTTCTTTCCATCATTCTCTGTCACGAAAACAGAAACTACCGAAACTACTGAAAAATTCATTTTGATAAATGCGCTTTTCAGTGGTCTCGGAATACTTGTTCCTGTCCGCAATCTTTATTAGTATAACACACGCGCATAAAAAAGGCTACTGTTATTTTTTGGCGTACCCTGTACAAGAGCGTACACGGTTCTAAACTTTGGCCGCTGACAAAGAAATGCAAAGAGGCATCCCTTATAAAAACACCCGGAAAGCATCGAAGCCTTCCGGGTGTTTAAAGTTTCCATTATAATTAGGGAGACTTATTTACGCAGTCCAAGTCTCTCGATCAAAGAACGATATCTCTCAATATCCTTCTCTTTCAGATATGCGAGAAGTCCTCTTCTCTGTCCAACCATCTTAAGAAGTCCTCTTCTTGAGTGGTGATCCTTTGGGTTTGCCTTAAAATGCTCTGTAAGGTCGTTGATTCTAGCCGTCAGAATCGCGATCTGTACTTCCGGAGAACCGGTATCTCCCTCTCCTCTTCCATAATCAGCAATAATCTGGCTTTTCTGTTCTTTTGTTACCATGATTCGTTCCTCCTTTTTTCTCACTGCCGGCATTAAGTAACGGTCGGAGTACTCCGGTTACCGAACGCCAGTTGATTAACACTGTGCTAGTATAACACAGCGGCCGTCCTGGTGTAAAGCTTTTTTCGGTTCATTTTCCGCTGAAATAACGTTTTCCGTATTCAATATCCCGGTCAATACACTCCTTCATCTCGGATACATCGGCAAATTTCCGCTCGGGTCTGCGAAACTCATGTAATTCTGTAGCCACCTTTTTCCCGTAAGCATCCCCGTCATAATCAAACAAATAACTTTCTACCAATATCCGGTTCGCCTCCGTTACCGTCGGTTTCACGCCCACATTGCAGATTCCGCCATACCCGCAGTTGTCAATATAGGAACGCGACACATATACTCCTTTCGGAGGTATCGTCTTGCGAGCCCCCGGCGCTACATTCAGCGTTGGGAAACCCAGCCTTCTTCCAAGCTGTTTTCCATGTTCCACCACGCCGACGATGGTATAGGGATATCCCAGCAGATGGTTTGCCAGCGCAAGATTTCCTTTTGCAAGTTCCTCTTTGATATAGGTACTGCTGATAACCCTGTCCTGATACCGTTCCTTTTCTATTACAATCAGCTTATAACCATATGTTTCTTCATACTTCTTCAGCATGTGGATCGTTCCCCGCTTCTGGTAGCCAAAACAAAAATCCGTACCCACCACGACGAAGGCGGCATGAAACAATCCCGCCAACACATCCCGGATGAAATCCTCTGCCGGAATCATGCTGAATTCTTTCGTAAAAGGACAGTCAACAAGCTTGTCGATCCTGCCTTCCAGCCGGAGCCTTTGTTCTTCTTTTGTCATTAGAATCTCTCTGGCTATCATCTGGCTGTCAAAAAAAGGAATCATATTAAAGGAACATACGACGCTATCTATCTTCTCTGTCCCGGCATATTCGATTACTTTTTCAATCAGTTTTTCATGTCCGCGGTGGAGACCGTCAAATTTCCCCAGCGTAACCGCTGTCCTTCCCGATCCCTGATACGCTTCCAATCCTTCTATATACTGCATATTTCTCCTCTATCGTTAATATAACTTATCCAAAGCAGCAACTGTTTCGCTAAGTATTTTCCATAGGTTATATTAATTTTAGTTGTGGTTTACAAGAACATCTTCACCGTCCGAAACTGACGGTTTTCCTGCATATATTTATAAATTGCCGCGAAATTGCCGGCAGAATCATACACCCGCACATATTCCTGGTCTGAGAACCGCGTCTGTATACCGGGTATGGAAAAGGGATTCCCATTCTTTAACCGAGCCTCCAGCTCCTGTCTGATCTGAATCTTTTGATACTGGGAAAAAAGGACGTCAATAGGAATCAGCGTCTGTGAAAGTTCTCCTTTTTCCGTTTTTTCTTGCAGTTCTTCCAGTCTATAGCTTTCCTCTATCCCAAAAGGGCCGGAACGGGTGCGAACCAATGTTTCCATGCATCCGCCGATTCCCAGCCGTTCGCCGATATCATGGCAGAGCGTACGGATATAGGTTCCTTTTGAACAGGTAATTTCTAATTCGGCTCTCGGCAGATTCATACTTACAATACGAATGTCACGAATCCGCACACGCCTTGCTTTTCGCTCTACCGTCTTTCCTTCTCTGGCCAGCTCATAGAGTTTCTTTCCATTCACTTTCAGAGCGGAATACATAGGGGGAACCTGGTCGTACTCTCCGACAAACCCCTGGATTGCTTCTTCCGCGCGGGTTTCCGTCAATGCGTCGGCCGCGCACTGCCGTAACACCGTCCCGGTTATATCCTGGGTATCTGTAACCAGTCCCAAAAGAAGCGTGGCCCGGTACGTTTTATCCTTCTCTGTCAAAAGTTCGCTCACTTTGGTGGCCTTCCCAAGGCATACCGGCAGAACCCCTTCCGCTTCCGGGTCTAATGTCCCGGTATGGCCGATCTTTTTCTGCCTGGTTATACCTCGAAGCTTTGCTACTACATCATGAGAGGTAAAGCCTTTTTCCTTATACACATTCAAAATTCCATGCAGCATAGACTACTCCTTTGCAAACTGCAGTTCAATCTGTCTGGACAGATTATTCAGCACATCGTAAATGGTGCCGGGCATAATGCACCCTGCCGCTCTCACATGGCCGCCGCCGCCAAAATACCCTGCAATCACGCTTACGTCAATCGCCTTTTTGGAGCGAAGGCTGACCTTATATAAATCTTTCTCCGTCTCATAAGCAAAAATCGCCACTTCTACTCCCTGGGTAATCCGAAGCTGCGACACGATTCCGTCCAAATCCTTTGGGGTAACCCCGTAAAAGTCCATCTGAGATTTCTTCATAAACGCTGCAATGCATTTTCCGTCCATAAAGACGATGCTCTCAAGCAGCGCCCGTCCCAGCACCTGATTCTGCGCGTATGTCTTCTCATAATACGTAAAATCAATCAGTTCGGCAGCGTCAATCCCGGTCTCCAACAGTTCGGCGGCCATACGAAACGTAGACGGAGACACATTGGAATACTGAAATATCCCCGTATCATGCGCAATTCCCATATACAGACATTCTGCAATTTCTCTTGTAACCCTCTTCTTATCCATAATTCCATAGATCAATTCAGAGGTAGAACTTGCGTCCGGAACAATCTGATTGTATTCCGCAAAAGACTGATTGCTCACATGATGATCCATGCAGAAGGTATGTAACGCCGACTGAAACAGCGGCATTGAAAATCCCAGCCGCTCCTCGTCCCCACAGTCTAAGCAGATGAACAAATCGTATGCTTCGCCTTCCTGAATCTCGCTCCTGATATCCTCTGTCCCGCTGATGATCTTGAACTTCTCCGGAATCGGCTCTAAATATACGTCTGTCTGAATGTCCGGATAATTATCTTTCATGTACAAGTACAATCCCATGCAGGATCCAACACAATCTCCATCCGGCCGCACATGGCCGCCAATTGCGACCCTGCGCGCCTCCTGCAGCCACTTATTCAGCATCTTGCTCACCATCCATATCCAAATCCCTGGTTATTTCGTTAATCTTTTTTGACATATTGACGCCATATTCAATTGACTGATCCAACACAAAAGTAATCTCCGGCGTATTGCGCATATTTAAGCTTCGCGCAAGCTCCCGCCGGATATATCCTTCCGCGCTCTTTAAACCTTTTACCGTATCCTCCTGCGCTTTCTCATCCCCAAGCACGCTGATATACGCCTTACAGGTTTTTAGATCCGGCGCTACGGAAACGGCCACAACGGAAGTCCAAGGAGCTACCCTTGGATCTTTGATCCCCGCCCGGATGATATTGCTCAGCTCCCGCTGAACCTCGGTATTCACCCTGGTGTTTTTAATACTGTTTTTCCTCAACTTTGATTCTCCTTTATTCATACCGCTCCGGCCGGGGGTTTTAAGCCTTGCCGGAGCATACGTTCATTCCTGTCGGAAACGGCTTATCTTGGTATCTCTACCATCTTGAATGCCTCTACCTGGTCTCCTTCTTTGATATCGTTGAAATTCTCAAATACAAAACCACATTCATAGCCTGTTCTGACTTCCTTTACATCGTCCTTAAATCTTCTCAAAGAAGCAAGCTTGCCGTCATAAATTACAATTCCATCCCGGACAATCCTTGCCTGACAGTCTCTCTCAAAGATACCGTCCGTCACATAAGAACCTGCGATCGTACCTACGCCGGAAGCCTTAAAGGTCTGGCGCACCTCTGCGTGGCCCAATACTTTCTCTTCAAAGATCGGATCCAGCATCCCTTTCATAGCCGCCTGCACATCCTCAATCGCATTGTAGATTACCCGGTACAGACGGATGTCTACGCCCTCGCGCTCTGCGGTTTCCTTTGCCGTTGCGTCCGGACGGACATTGAAGCCGATGATGATTGCATTGGACGCGGAAGCAAGACTCACATCCGATTCATTGATCGCGCCTACGCCGCCGTGAATAATCTTAACAACTACCTCTTCATTGGACAGCTTCAGAAGGCTCTGCTTGATAGCCTCTACCGATCCCTGCACATCCGCTTTCACTACGATGCCAAGCTCTTTTAGATTACCTTCTTTAATCTGATTAAACAGATCATCCAGAGATAATTTACTCTTAGTATCCTCCAAAAGCTTCGCTTTATTCTGGGAAATAAATGTCTCTGCAAAGCTTCGGGCATCCTTGTCATTCTTGCAGCCTACAAATACCTCTCCGGCATTGGGAACATCGTTCAGTCCCAGAATCTCTACCGGAACGGACGGTCCGGCTTCTTTGACGCGTCTTCCCTTGTCGTCCATCATGGCTCTTACCTTGCCAAAAGCAGAACCTGCCGCAATTGCGTCGCCTACCCGCAGCGTTCCCTTTTGAACCAGTACCGTTGCAACCGAACCTTTTCCTTTATCCAGCTCAGCCTCAATGACCAGGCCTCTTGCCCGGCGGTTCGGATTGGCCTTAAGCTCCGACATTTCTGCCGTCAAAAGAAGCATTTCCATCAGATCTTTCAAACCTTCCCCGGTCTTAGCGGATACCGGCACGAAAATCGTACTTCCGCCCCAGTCCTCCGGAATCAGCTCATACTCGGACAGCTCTTGCTTTACGCGGTCGATGTTAGCGCTGGGCTTATCGATCTTATTAATGGCAACCACAATCTCGATTCCCGCAGCTTTGGCATGGTTGATCGCTTCCACCGTCTGGGGCATAACGCCGTCGTCGGCAGCGACCACTAAGATTGCGATATCCGTGGAATTCGCGCCGCGCATGCGCATAGCAGTAAATGCTTCATGCCCCGGAGTATCTAAGAACGTAATCTTTTCACCGTTTACCGTTACCACAGAAGCGCCGATATGCTGCGTAATGCCTCCCGCTTCCCGGTCGATGACATTCGTGTGGCGTATCGCGTCCAGAAGGGATGTCTTACCATGGTCAACATGACCCATAACGCAAACTACCGGAGGACGTTTCTTCATCTTCTTCTCGTCCTCTTCTTCCTCCTTTAACAGTTCTTCAATAACATCTACCACTTCTTCTTTCTCGCAGAGTACGTCAAATTCCAATGCGATCTCCTCTGCGGTATCGTAATCAATCTCCTGATTCACCGTCACGATCTTGCCCTGCATAAACAGCTTTTTCACAATTACCGCAGGAACGATCTTCATCTTATCCGCTAAATCTTTAATAGTAAGAATCTCCGGAATCACGACAGACTTAATTACTTCCTCAACCTTCTGTACTTTCTGCTGAGGCTTCTGCATCTGCTGCTTCGGCTCATTCTTCTGCTTCTTGCCCTTTGGCATTCTATCATCGTCCCGGTAATCTTTCTTCTTATGATCGTCCTTACCTTTCCCCTTGCTTCTCTGGGGTTTCTGTCCCTCGATTGCAGGCGCCGGAATCGCCGGATTTCCTTTTCTTCCCTGGCGGTCCTTATGGTCGCCGCGGATACCGTCCCGGTCTCTGTCGCCGCGCCCTCCCTGGAAACGGTCTCCTCTCGGAGGTCTTCCGTCTGGACGCCTCTCTCCCTGCGGGCGGTCTCCTCTCCCAGGCCTTCCGTCCGGACGCCTCTCTCCCTGCGGGCGGTCTCCTCTCCCAGGCCTTCCATCCGGACGTCTCTCTCCCTGCGGGCGGTCTCCTCTTCCAGGCCTTCCGTCCGGACGTCCCTCTCCCTGCGGGCGGTCTCCTCTTCCAGGCCTTCCGTCTGAGCGCCTCTCTCCCTGCGGGCGGTCTCCTCTTCCAGGTCTTCCGTCTGAACGCCTCTCTCCCTGCGGGCGGTCTCCTCTCCCAGGCCTTCCATCCGAACGTCTCTCCCCCTGCGGACGGCTATTTCCTATCGGTTCATTTGCCATATGATCACTCTGCACTTTGCTCTCCTGCATCTTATCTTCCTGTACTTTTCTTTCCTGGACTTTGGTTTCCTGTACCTTATGTTCCTGCGTTTTTATCTCTGCCGGCTTACTATCCGGTGCTTTCAGTCCCTGTGCCGGTTTCTCGGTTACCGAAACATCCGCCGCTTTTTTCTCCGGCATACTCTCGGGCTTAAGCGGCTGCGTTTGTACTGTCGGCTTGATTTCTTCTTTTGCGGACTGTTTCGGCGGTTCCTTTACTGCCTCCGGCTTCACGCCCTGAACCGGCTTGGTTCCTGGCGCCGGCCTTCCATTCTGCACCTGCATCGGACGCATCCCTGGCGCGGGTCTTCCGTTCTGCACCTGCATCGGCCTCGCGTTCTGCAGCGGCCGTCCCCCGGCTCCAGGTTTTGAGCCGCCTGTCTGGCGGCCTCCCTGACGGTTCCCGCCCTTTCCTCCGTCCCTGGTATTCTGCGGCCTAAACACACGGACGATGTTTTTCTTCTTTGGCGCAGACGTCTCTGTTTTCGGCGCGTCGCCAATCTTTTTCTCGGCCTCTTCCTTCGGCGCAGCCTCCGGCTTTCCCCCCAAGGCTTTCCTAACCAGCGCAATTTCCTGTTCCTCAATGGAACTCATGTGGCTTTTCACTTCTATATTTTTCCCACCTAAGAACTCAAGAAGTTCCTTACTGCTCTTCCCAAGTTCTTTTGCAAGCTCATATACTTTCATTTTTGACATACAAATGCAACCTCCTCTATGCAACCTAATCGTTCTCTCGTATCTAACTGCTTTAGGATACTGCCGGCAAACCCCTCATCCAATATGGCGAGAGACGCCCTCAGTTCCTTTCCCATCGCATGACCCAGCACTTCCTTCTCATTGTAACACCGAATCGGCACCTGATAAAAATCACACATATTTTGAAATTTTTTTTTCGTGTTACTGGACGCGTCCTCAGCAACGATTACAAGTCTTGCTTTTCCCGCCTTCACTTCCCGCTCCGTGCAGAACTCTCCGCTTGCCGTCTTTCCCGCTCTGGTCGCTAATCCGATAATCGACAATATCTTATCCTGTTTCAAGTGTTCCCATCTCCTTTTCCAGCGCCTCGTAAACCTCTTCCGGAATCGACTGCTGAAAGGAACGTTCCAACCCTTTATTCTTCCTTGCAAGCTTTAAGCATTCCCCATTCGGACACACATACGCGCCTCTTCCGTTCTTCTTTCCGGTAGCGTCCAGCATAAATGCATTCTCCGGTGTTTTGATAACGCGAATCATCTCTTTCTTACTCTTCATTTCCTGACAGCCTACGCATTTCCGCATAGGTATTTTTTTATTGCCTCCCAAATCATCACCTGATTTCTATTCTTCTACTTCTTCAAATACGATCTCTTCTATTTCTTCATAAGGCTCTCCGGCTTCCGACGGGTTCTCTTCATACCCGCCCTCATAATTGTCCTCATAGCCGTCCTCGCCATATTCGCCTTCGTAGCCGTCCTCATACATCTCTTCTTCGTAAACGCCTTCCATCAGCTCCATGTAATTCTCCGGAAGCTCGCCGGACTCGATCGCCTGTGTCTCGCTCTTAATATCAATCTTATATCCGGTCAGCCTTGCCGCCAGCCTTGCATTCTGTCCTTCTTTTCCAATTGCGAGAGATAGCTGGTAATCCGGTACAATAACGCTTGCCGTCTTATCATCCGGATCCGCCATTACCGAAATCACCTTGGCCGGACTTAACGCATTCTCAATTAGTATTCCCGGATTATCGCTCCAGTTAATAATATCAATCTTCTCGCCCCGCAGTTCACTCACAATTGCATTGACTCTGGCTCCGTTCATACCTACGCACGCGCCGACCGGATCCACGTCCGGATCGTTGGACCACACTGCAATTTTTGTCCTGCTCCCCGCCTCTCTGGCAATACTTTTGATTTCTACGATTCCCTCCCGAACTTCCGTAACCTCCGCCTCGAATAAACGCTTCACCAGCTCCGGATGCGTGCGTGAAACCAGGATTTTCGGCCCCTTGGTGGTATTCTTTACCTCTACCACATACAGCTTAATCCGCTCGGTAGGCTGGAATACTTCTCCTCTTACCTGCTCGTTTTCCGTAAGCATTGCATCCGCTTTGCCTAAGTTGATGCTCACGTTTCTTCCAACATACCGCTGAACAATACCTGTCACAATATCTTTCTCTTTCTCGAAATACTGATCATAGATCACTTTGCGTTCTTCTTCACGTATTTTTTGAAGAATCAAATTCTTAGCGTTCTGTGTAGCAATGCGCCCAAAGGATTTTGACTCTACCGGGAACTGCACGACATCGCCCGCTTCGTACTTACTGTCTATGGCTTTGGCATCCTCCAGACTAATCTGTTCGATTTTGTCTTCCACCTCTTCTACTACCGTCTTCTCCTGAATCAACTGATAATCGCAAGTCTCCCGATCCATAATGACCCTAATGTTATCCGCCTTGCCAAAATGGTTCTTACATGCATTAATCAGAGAATTCTCAATAGCATCCAACAGTGTCTCTTTGCTAATGTCCTTTTCCTTCTCCAGGATTGTCAATGCTTCCAATAATTCTGTGTTCATTTTCTTACTTCCTCCTGTCTACATTTAAAAATCAAACGCTAATCGAATCAATGCAATCTCTTTCTTTTCAAACGTCTGCATCCGGGCATTGTCAGTCTCAATCGTTACTGTATTCTTATCATATTCCTTTAGAATTCCCCGAAACTCCTTCTTTCCTTCCAGCATTCTGTATGTGCGGATCTCCACTTCTTTTCCTAGACTTTTCTCGTAATCCCGCTCTTTCTTAAGCGGCCGTCCAAGTCCGGGGGAACTCACCTCCAGAATATACGCGTCGTCAATAAAATCCTTCTCATCCAGGATATCCGACAGTTCTCTGCTGACCGCCTCGCAGTCATCTACCATAATCCCTCCCGGCTTATCGATGTACGCTCTTAAGTACCATGTTCCGCCTTCCTTTACATATTCCACATCCCATAAATCAAATCCATTCTTTTTCAAAATCGGGAGCAGAATCGCTTCTGTCTTCTGTTCGTAACTTTCTCTTTTTGACAATGTAAAACTTCCCTTCTTTCCAAAATGCATCCGCGCACAAAACCGCTTTCCCACAAAAGTTATGAACCATGCCTTCGATGGATGCGCGGCAACAAAGAAGAGTGAACTTCCGTTCACTCTTCCGCTTTTACCTTATGCAACTGTTTGTTATTGTAACATCTCTTTTGTATAAAATCAAGGTTTTCTTTTCGTTTTACCGCAGAACTTTGCGGCAGGCGGCAATACCATTCTCAAAATATCTGCCTCCCTAGGCGATTTTTGCAAAAACACTGGCAATCGTTATGCTGTCGCGAAATCTCCTGCCGCTATCTTTTCTTCCATCTTTTCTTTCATCTTCTGGACTTCATCAATTAAGTAGCTCACCTTAACCTCATACGCAAGATTTTTATCCGCCACTGGTATCGCCTGATTCAGTTTGTTTGTAAGTTCAATAAAATTCTCAGCCAAAAGCTGAATATTCCAATCTGTACGGTTTTCAAGATGAATCCGAATATCTGATACTTTGCGATCTAATTCATCCGCTCTTGATTTCAAGCCCTTGATATCCGATTTCATACTTTGCATTTCCGTCTTCATGCCTTGTATGTCAGTCTCCATGCCCAGTATATGAATTTCTAATTTATCAATTTTTTCAACTTTACTCAGAATCAAATCTAATTTCTTATCATTCTTATCATCCATTGCAGTATCTTTCCCCCTTTATTTACTTTACATATGCAGCATTGTTTAACCAAAACATATCATATACATAACATAAAGTCAACAACAATTTCTGTATCTTTGAGACAAACTCATAAATTACGCAAACATAACATCTTTCCTGAATAAAGTCAAAACATACCGCGCAGTGTCAAATACGAATCAATTCATACAAATCTGTACCCAGCCCTATTTTAACCGCGTGCGCAACACAGCACCTCCATTCTGTATCCGGATGCGTCATACGGAAATGATCGCATTCTCCTTCGTGTTCGTGTTGATGTTCTTCCAGATTATCGCTCAACATGCTTCCCTCTACCGGCGGCATCTGGTTGCAAAGATCCGCGCAGGCCTGATCCAACGCGACCGGATCAAAGGAAGCCAGCATTCCCACGTTGGGGATAATCGGTATATCATTTTCCGCATGGCAGTCACAGTTCGGCGACACATCGCAGATCAGAGACACATGGAAACAGGGGCGGTCTTTACAGACCGCAAAAGCATATTCTGCAATCTTATAATTCAGCGCCGCGACCGAATCACTGAAATCTGCCTGAATCGCATCTTTCGGACATACCGCCAGGCATCTGCCGCAGCCTACGCATTTTTCATGGTCAATCACTGCTTTTCCATGTTCAATTACCGGCGCTCCATGAGCGCAGATCCTGCGGCAGGCGCCGCAGCCCACGCAAAGTTCCAAATCCGCGCTTGGCTTTCCGTCGCAATGCTGCTCCATCTTTCCTGTTCTGGAGCCGCACCCCATACCGATATTTTTTAGCGCGCCGCCAAATCCCGTCATCTCATGCCCTTTAAAATGCGTCAGGGAAATAAAAACATCCGCATCCATAACCGCCGTCCCGATTTTCGCTTCTTTTACATATTCTCCGTCAATCGACACTAAGGTTTCATCGGTTCCCTTCAGGCCGTCCCCGATGATTACGTGGCACCCCGTCTGATAGGGGGAGAACCCATTTATGTAAGCCGTCTCCATATGTTCGAGCGCGTTTTTCCTGCTTCCTACATACAGGGTATTACAATCTGTAAGAAACGGCCTGCCCCCCAGCTCTTTCACGTAATCGGCGACTACCCTTGCATAATTCGGGCGCAGAAACGCCAAATTGCCGTATTCTCCGAAATGCAGCTTGATCGCCGTAAATTTTTCCTCAAAATCAATCGTTTCAAACCCGGCCGTCTTCATCAGACGGTGCAGTTTTTTCAGCAGATTCTCTTCCCTCGTAGCTTTAAATGTAGTAAAATATACGTTTGCCTTTTCCATCTCTATCTTCCTCCCTGAATCTGCAGCAGTTTTGTTTTCAGCTCATTCTCAATTTTCGTCATCTCAGCCTCGGCCGCCCTACGCTTTTCGCGCCCCTCTTTTTGAATATTCATCACCTCGTCAAAGGTAGAAATCAGCGACTCATTCGCCGCTTTCAGAGTCTCAATCTCAACTACGCCCCGCTCCGTCTCCCTGGCGGTTTGAATGGCTGCGCTCTTAAGCTTCTGTGCATTTTTGGCCAGGAGTTCATTGGTCATATTTGTTACTTCCCGCTGAGCCTCTGCCGCCCTGGCCGAATGCTCTGCCCCAAGAGAAAGTATCATCTGGCTCTTCCACAAAGGAATCGTGTTCACAATAGTAGACTGGATCTTTTCTGACATCTCCGTATCGTTGCTCTGAATCATGCGGATCTGCGGCGCGGTCTGCATAGCAATGGTACGGGTAAGTTCCAGATCATAAATCTTCTTTTCAAAGCGGTTGCACATTGCTTCCAAATCTCTTGCTGCCTGAGCGTCCTCCGCCCGCCCGGAAACCCTTGCCTTATCTATCAGCGACGGCAGCTCCGTCTGCTGCACCTGCGCAAGCTTCTTCTTCCCGGCAAGGATATACATGGACAGTTCTTTATAATACGTCAAATTCAGCTCATACATCTTATCCAGCAAAGCCACATCCTTCAAAAGCTGTATCTGATGAGACTCCAACGCCGCGATAATTCTGTTCACATTTGCCTCTGCCTTTGCATACTGGGCTTTCATATTCTGTATCTTTCCGGAGGTCTTCTTAAAAATACCAAGAAACCCCTTCTCTTCTTCCTCCCCGAAGCTTTTCAGTTCTCTGACCACGCCGGTAAGCAGTTCTCCAACCTCTCCCAGTTCTTTCGTCTTCACATTGTTTAACGCAGATTCTGAAAAATCCGCAAGTTTCTTCTGAGTTCCTGCTCCATAATGCAGGATAACATTAGAATTTGACAAATCGATCTGCTTCGCAAACGAATCCACCATCCTTCGTTCCTCTTCAGAAAGCATACTTTCATCAAATACCGGCGCAGGCGCCTCCTCTTTCTTTGGCAGCCTAACGTTCTCTCCAGCTTCAGCCGCCGGAAAAGGTTCTAACGTAAGCTCCGGCGCCGCTGCAAAATCCTTAAATTCGCAATCCATTTCCACTCCTCCTATCGCTTTGTCCTTCTTCAATGAAACTGCCTAAGACAGCTTGATTCCTTCATCCATTAAGCCTTCTCTAGCAAGCATCATATTTAACACCGAGATATCCGAAGACACGTCCCAAGCCGTCCGGTGGAACAAATCGTCCAGAATCTTTTCAAAAGCCTGGTTCAGGGTATCTAAAGCCGCCTCAATTTCCTGCTTAGAAGTTTTGATATTTTCCCCCGCCACCGGCTGGGCGTCCAAATCCCGATATGCCTCTAAAAGCTTTACCGTCGTAGGAAGATAATAATCCATCAGCCTGCGCACATCCGAAACCGCCTCCGGATTCCGCTCGACTCTGTCAAAAATTCCATCTACAAGCATTTCCATGCGGGATATCTTCGCAGACATCTTCTCTCCTAAAATCGCGTCGTTGCACGCATGGATTTTGTGAATAAATGCATCCCCGGCTTCGATGACCTGCCATACCTCGGGCGTAAGTTTCACATCCCGTTCTTTGGCGCGGCTCTGTTCCTCCATAGTCTTTTCTTCCAGTGTTTCCGCTTCCTCTTTTCTCTGGCTCTCCAGCCGCATATACTCCTGATACATGCGGTCGCTGACCATAAAACATTTCTTACTCTCGTCAAAATGCGGCTGTTTAAACCAGCCTTTCCGGCTCATCTTCTGCAAATCCTTCACAGTCTTTGCCTCAGTCCTTCCGATCATCAAAGACAGCTCTTTCACATCGCAGTATTCCCTGCTGCCGATTCCCCGTACCAATCTCAAGAAGCGGCTCTGTAAACCGCACAGATTTATTCCGCGCTTCATCGCCCACAGGCTCCCGAACGCCAAGAGCATACTAAGAGTAGCTGCAGGCAGATATTCCGGATGAAAACCGCCGGCAAAAGAAATAATCATGCCGTAAATGGACGTACACGCAAAAGGAATGCCAAACCATCCCCCCGCAATGCTGAGAAGAATTCCCTGCGCTTTAACGCCCCTTGGCTTTTTATAAAAAAGCGCCGGTACTTCTTTATCCGAAGCGTCCCGCCTGTAAACGGCAGGTCGGCCCGGCCGCGGCGCAGTTTCTGCATTCCCATTGTTCTGCCGGCCATATCGGTACTCCCCGGCAGTTCCTCCATACCGGCCCCCTTGGTTCGGCACACCATACCGGCTGCCTGGATTCGGCGCAGACTGCGCGTTCATTCCGCCCGGCCCGCCATATGGATAACCTCCGGCGGCTCCTCCATACTGGCCCCCGATATATTCCTCCGTTCTTCCCCGGGCCTGCTTCATCCGCTCCGAAACATTGTGAAAGGCAGCGCCCATCGCCCTGTCTATCGTATCCGTAATATTCTGATTCAGTCGGTGAAAATCCTGATTTTCAATTGCATCCTGCACTGTTTTGCGAATTTCGTCCCCGAATTTCTCCCACTCGTTTCCTGCCATTTCATCCTCCTGTATCATTTTACTCAATTCAAACCGTTTGTCCCGATTCAAATCTAAACGGCTCCTTATGATCCATAAAGTTATATTAAACCCTGGGCTTCGTTCCCATTCCGTCACGCTTCGCAAGTTTCAGACGGTTCAGCCAGACTTCTTTCTCCCCATATGTCACGCTGATTTCCTGATCCTCCTCCAGCAAATATACTTCCTCAAGTTCATCATTCTTCTTCAATCGGATACCCCGTACGCCAATTGCCGACTTCTTCTTCTCGGCCACCTCGTCCGCCCCGAATTTCAGGAAATATCCTTCCCTGGTCTTTAGAACCACCTGATGTTCCCCGGTAATTACCTGCACATGAATCAGCTCGTCCTCTTCCTGGAGCTTGGCCGCTAAGATGGTACGTTTACTTACCTGGAACTCGGAACCTTCTACTTTCTTTATCATACCCTGTTTGGTAGCAAATAGCAACCACGCATAACGCATTTGCTCCGCGTCGCACAGATACACAATGCTCTCCTTGGTACTGTCAAAATTGCTTACGTTATCCACCGGCAGACCCTTATCCCTGAATTTCCCGAACGGAATATCAAGAGCCTTAATCTGATGCATCTTCCCTGTATTCGTAAACAGGCACAGCTTCCCTGTATTCATGCAGGAAACCACATATTTGTTCTCGCTGTCCGCCGCCTCTTTGTTGCGCTCATAGGTAGACGCGTCCACCGTTCTGGCATATCCAAAGCGATCCATTAAAAATACGACTTCCTGCTCTTCCACCTTTTTCTCTTCAAACACGGCCTCTTCTGCATTTTCAACGACAGTACGCCGCTTTACGGCAAATTCTTTCTTAAAGTGGTCAAGCTCTTCTATAATAACCTCCGCCATGGAATTGTAATGGTTCAGGATATCCTCGTACTTTGCAATATTGGCAAGCGTCTGTTCATGTTCTTTCATAAGCGCTTCGATTTCTAAACCGATCAGCTTATACAGGCGCATCTCCAGAATCGCCGAAGCCTGACGTTCCGTAAACCGCAGCATTGCCGCCATCTTCCGGGAAATACTGGTCTTGAAAGTGATATTCTCCGTAATTCCCTTCGTCAGACAGGCTTTTGCATCCTTCACATTCTTGCTGCCCCTTAAAATCTCTATAATCAGGTCGATCACATCGCAGGCCTTAATCAGACCCTCCTGGATCTCCTTTTTATCCAGCTCTTTCGCAAGAAGCGTCTTATATTTTCTTGTGGCAAGCTCAAACTGGAAGTCCACATGATGCTCAATGATTTTCTTTAAACCCATGGTTTCCGGCCGGCCGTCGGCAACCGCCAGCATATTCACGCCGAACGTATCCTCCAAGCGGGTCTTTTTATAGAGCATATTGGTCAGATTCTCTATATCCGCGCCCTTTTTCAGTTCGATGACGATGCGGATGCCTTCCTTAGAAGACTGGTTGGAAATATCCACGATATCCGAAGTCTTTTTAGACTCCACCAAACCGCACACGTCATTGAGAAATTTTCCAATGCCCGCGCCAATCATGGTGTAGGGAATCTCGGTGATTACCAGGCGTTTCTTACCGCCCTTTATCTCTTCCACTTCCACCTTCCCCCGAATCTTAATCTTACCGGCGCCGGTCTCGTAGATCTGAAGCAGATCGTCTTTGTTGACTACAATGCCTCCGGTAGGAAAATCCGGCCCCTTGATAGACCGCATAAGCTGCTTAGTGCTGATCTGGTCGTTTTTCATGTACGCCTTCACCGCGTCGATGACTTCCCCCAGATTATGGGGAGGGATGCTGGTAGCCATACCCACCGCAATGCCCTCCGCGCCGTTTACTAAGAGATTGGGTACCCGCACCGGAAGTACCTCCGGCTCTTTCTCCGTCTCGTCAAAATTCGGGAGGAAATTTACGATATCCTTGTCCAAATCCGCCAGAAACGCCTCCTGGGTAAACTTTGCAAGCCTTGCCTCCGTATAACGCATGGCCGCCGCCCCGTCTCCTTCTATCGAGCCGAAATTGCCGTGGCCGTCCACCATCACAATCCCTTTCTTAAATTCCTGGGCCATCACCACCAGAGACTCATAAATGGAGCTGTCGCCGTGTGGATGGTATTTACCCATGGTATCTCCCACAATACGCGCGCACTTCCTGTAGGGCTTGTCCCAGCGGATTCCAAGCTCATGCATATCGTAGAGGGTTCTCCTCTGCACCGGTTTTAATCCGTCGCGCACATCGGGAAGGGCTCTTGCGACAATGACGCTCATAGCATAGTCAATATACGATTTCTTCATCACATCCGAATATTCGGTGCGGATGATCTGTGATTCACTCATGTATCTTTCGCTCCTTCCTAAATATCCAGCTCCGCTTCCGTGGCGTTCTCATAAATAAACGCCCGCCTGGGAGGAACTTCCGTCCCCATCAGCATCTCTGTTACGCTGGACGCCATTCTGGCGTCCTCAATTTCCACCAGCTTCATTACCCGGGTATCCGGGTTTAAGGTCGTCTCCCAGAGCTGGTCTGCATCCATCTCTCCTAATCCTTTGTACCGCTGAAGGGTAAACGAACCCTCATGGGTCTTACGGTACCTCTCCAAAGCCTTGTCATCATAGAGATACTCTTCCTCCCCTTTCTTGGGCATCGCTTTATATAAAGGCGGCATTGCAATATACACATGCCCCTCATAGATCAGCTCCGGCATAAACCGGTAAAACAGCGTCAGAAGAAGGGTGGAAATATGCGCGCCGTCCACATCCGCGTCCGCCATAATGATAATCTTGTCATAGCGCAGCTTACTGATATCAAAATCATTACCGTAGCCTTCGGAAAATCCGCATCCGAAGGCATTGATCATGGTCTTAATCTCCGCGTTGGCCAGAATTTTGTCGATGCTCGCCTTCTCCACGTTCAATATCTTTCCCCGGATCGGCAGAATCGCCTGGTACATCCGGTCTCTGGCCGTCTTCGCCGAACCGCCCGCCGAATCCCCCTCCACGATAAATATCTCGCATTTGGAGGCGTCCCTGCTCTCGCAATTTGCCAGCTTCCCGTTGCTGTCAAAGGAATACTTCTGTTTCGTTAAAAGATTGGTTTTCGCCCGCTCTTCCGTCTTGCGGATCTTCGCCGCTTTCTCCGCGCAGGCCAAAACTTTTTTTAAAGTATCCAAATTACGGTCAAAAAAACGGACCACCTCGTCCCCAGTCACCTTTCCCGAAGCCTTCGCCGCGTCCGGATTGTCGAGCTTCGTCTTAGTCTGCCCTTCAAATCTGGGATCCGGATGCTTAATAGACACAATCGCCGTCATTCCGTTACGGATATCGGCTCCGGTAAAATTCGCATCCTTCTCCTTCAGAATGCCAAGCTCCCTGGCATACTGGTTCATCACCGTAGTAAAGGTTGTCTTAAACCCGGTCAGGTGAGTACCGCCCTCCGCATTATAAATATTATTACAAAAACCAAGCACATTCTCATGAAATTCATTGACATACTGAAAGGCCGCTTCCACCTCGATTCCTTCTGCCGTCCCTTTATAGTAAACCGGCTCATGGATCGCTTCCTTTTTGCTGTTTAACTCCCGGATAAATCCCAGGATTCCATCCGGTTCATGGTATTCGATATGTTCCGCTTTTCCCCCCCGCTTGTCCTCAAACAAAATCGTCAGTTCCGGGTTTAAGTAAGCTGTTTCATGCATCCTGCTCTTAATTTCTTCTGCTTTAAACCAGGTCTTTTCAAATATCGTATCGTCCGGAAGAAAGTTCACCTTTGTCCCCGTCTTCCTTGTCTTTCCCGTCTTTGGAAGCAGTCCGTCTTCCAGCTCGATTACCGGAATTCCCCGCTCGTAGCGGTCGTGATGTACAAAACCGTCCCGGCTGATCTCCACATCCATATATACAGATAGGGCGTTCACCACCGACGAACCCACCCCATGAAGGCCGCCGCTTGTCTTATATGCCGAATCGTCAAATTTACCACCTGCATGTAATGTGGTATACACCAGTCTCGCCGCTGAAACGCCCTTCGCATGCATATCCACCGGCACCCCGCGTCCATTATCTACTATTGTCGCAGAGCCGTCCTTCTCAAGCGTCACCTGAATCTTTGTGCAGTATCCGGCCAGATGCTCATCCACCGCGTTATCCACCATCTCATATACCAGATGGTTCAAGCCCTTTGCAGATACGCTTCCTATATACATTCCCGGCCGCTTTCTGACCGCCTCAAGCCCTTCTAAAACCGCAATACTTTCCGCATCATATGTAGGTTTCTTTGCCATATTTTTCTATCCTTTCCAGATATTTTCCTGTCCTTTCGGGCAGAATTATCCATACTTTAAAAGCATATCACAAAAATTTCCATTTAGCAAACCATATCCTGACATTCTTTACTCAACCAGCACTACATTTAGTAGGTCGGCCACCACTTCCATAGCATTCTTCATTTCCTGCACCGTATTGGTCTGGGCTCCCGCCTCAATCAGCAGGCATTTTGGCATCAGATGCATATTATACCGGTATCCCCGCAGATAGATTCTCCGTGCAAATCCGGGATACTTTTTGTATGCCGCCGCCTGCATCTGCAGAGAAAACGCAAGGTTATCCTGGATGTATGGATTTGCCAGATAATCAATCTCCCCGTTTGACCGGGTCTTGCTGAGTCCGTTAAAAAACATAATCTGCGCCGTAGGCTTTCCATTTACGTCCGTCACCAGATGAGTCCCTTCGCCGACGCCGTCCCTGTGCAGGTCGATGACTACCTCGATGCTTGGGTTTTCCTCCAGTATCCTGCTGATCTCCGGCTTTGCCAAATCATAAGCTTTACTTCTGTCAAGTTCTCCGTTTATTAAGTCGTATACGCCGGTATGATGAATCGTTTCAATATGATACTGATTGTTTAAAAGATCCGTAAGATAATCCCCAATCCCTACAATGGAAGTAGACGGATCCCCCGGTACGGAATCCGCAAACATTTCCTGGGAATGGGTGTGATAAATCAGCACCTTTGGCCCTTCCGTATCTTTCTTTATATGCATATCTTTTCCAAGCAGCGTCTCTCCATTCAGTTCATCGCTGCGGATCATGGTGGAACTGTCCACCGTATAGAAATTTCCCAGCAGATAATCAAAGTCCTTCATTTTTTCTATCGAAGTATCAATGACCGCCCCGGAATTTGCCGTCTTTGCTGAATCATCCTTTCCAATTAAATTCCCGTCTGCGTCCACCGCGTTTTCATCCTCTGCCTGTTTGGCTAGAATCATCGCATAGGTCTCTGCATCCTCCGAATCCGTCCCCATCTCCTGCTCTTCTTCTACATAACCGCCGATCGGAATCAGGCGCATAGCCTGCCTAGCCAGCCATTCTTCCAGAGAACCTGCATGGTCTTCTTCCAGATAGTGGAACCCCGCCAGATACATCCGCTGCGACTGCCGCAAAAGTCCCTCGGACAGCCGTTCCACAATATCCGTCCAGGTAACGCCCTGGGCGTTCCAGAGCAGATACCCGCACAGAGTCAGGCAGCACAGAACAATCAGCTTTCTGTTTGCCCTGTGTCCTATACTTCCGGAAAAATTCCAGTTTCGCCGTTCTCCCGGAATCATCTGCAGGCTGTTACCTCTTTGAGGCCCATGCATTTTACTGTAATATTTGCGATAATATTTTCCCCATCGTATCCGCAGCACTGTATCACCACCCCAAGCCTTTCCCCATACAGCAACTATATGCTGCCGGCCGCGGGATTATGTGCGGGCAGCCGGATTGTTCTGCGGAAGCGATAATCCGAACAGTATCTTTCCCGGAGGGTTACTGAACAAACAGCCGGTTTAATGCCTCCGATATCGTAAAACTGATTCTTCTTACCGTATCGTCAATATCTTTCGGCGTCACAAACATGCCGTTTAAGTGCGGAGAAATCAGCTCTTTTACCAGCTCGTACTTTTCCGCGGCATTATAACCCTGCATGACGACGCCCACTCCCCTCAATGTTTCGGAGGTCTCAAGAGCCGCGATTAGATTTTCCATGGAATCGTTTACAATGGTAGCCGCGTCCACTACCGTAGGCACGCCGATTGCAATCACCGGCACCCCGAGGGTCTCCTCATTAATGGCGTTGCGGTGATTTCCTACACCGGAACCCGGATGGATCCCCGTATCCGCAATCTGGATCGTCCGATTCAGCCGCTTCGAGCTTCTCGCTGCCAGCGCGTCTATGGCGATGACAAAGTCCGGCTGCGTCTCCCGCACCACGCCCTTTACGATCTCAACCGTTTCCATTCCGGTCTGCCCCATCACCCCCGGTACAATGGCGCTGACAAGCTTAACATTCTGCTCGTCTACCGCATACCTTCCGTACTCTTTTATAATGTGCCGCGTAATATTTAAGTTATCTACCACATAAGGGCCTAACGCGTCCGGCGTCACCTGGCGGTTTCCTAAGCCAACGATCAGCACAGAATATTCTTTTTGGGGATCTTCTTTTACAAGCTGCTTTAAGAACTTCATCAGTTCCTCCGAAACCTCCTGATGGTATCCCTCGTCCGCAGCCGCCATGTCCGGCGCCTCCAGCGTAATATAGGTTCCTACCGGTTTTCCCATAATCTTGGCGCCCTTCTCTGTCTTAATCTTTACCGTTGTAATCCGGATCTCTCGTTCTTCATCATAAGATTCCTTTAACTCTACCCCGGGAATCTCCACGTTGTCAGAAGCAAACCGTTCCTGTTCCTCTAAGGCAAGATCCGTACGGACGCTGTACTTTTCAATCATAAACTCTCCCTCATTTCCACATGAACTATTCGGTTACTGTCCGCAGGCTTTCCGGGCAGAGCCGATTCCTTGTGAACGGTATCCTAAAATAAGAGTTTTTACAAGAATTTGTTAAAATATGTATTGACATTAACCCTTTGTTAGCATAATATAATTAAGTGTGTTTTGTTAGGGCGTCCGTGTCTGTCCTGACAAAGAGAAATCGAGTAAATCGAAATCCATGATATCGGAGGTGGACAAATTGGCTAACATTAAATCTGCAAAGAAAAGAATTTTAGTGAATGAGACTAAGGCTGCAAGAAACAAAGCAATCAAATCCAGAGTAAAGACAAGCGTCAAGAAAGTTGAGGCTGCTGTTGCATCCAAAGATGCTGAGGCCGCTAAATCAGCGCTTCAGGCTGCCGTTGCTGAGATTAACAAGGCTGGTTCTAAGGGCGTATACCACAAGAACACCTGCTCAAGAAAGATTGCCCGTTTATCAAAGGCTGTAAACGGACTTGCTTAATTCATAAAGTGAAGAATAAAAGACATCCATTCCCGTCATGATGGATGTCTTTTTGTATCTACAAAATTTGTTCACAACACAAAAGCAGCTTTCTATGGGAAGAGTGTCCGGATAACCTCTCGAACGGTAGTGATTCCGGTCAGATACGCAACGTTATCGCCGCAGAAAATCAATCCGTTCTCCACATCTCCTTCTACGGCTCGGATCAGCGCCTGGGTAATGCAGTACGGCGCAGTCTTCGGGCTGCATTTTTCCAGACAGCGATAGCATTTGTCAATGGACTCTTTCCCGTTCTTCATCCGTTCGAGAAACGGATTACAAACAGCGCGAGCCGGCATTCCCACCGGACTTGTAATGATTTCAATATCCTCTGCCCGGGCATCTACGTAGGCCTTCTTATAGGCGTCGGCAGCATCACATTCCCTGGTAACCACAAAGGGCGTGGCAACCTGAATGCCGTCCGCTCCTAAAGAAAAAACATGATCCGCCTGCGATGCTTCTAAGATTCCCCCAGCCACAATAACCGGAATATGGACGTTGTATTTCTTTCCATAGGATTCGGCACAGGCAATGATTCTCTGAATCTCCTTATCATAATCCGCATCGAACCCATCCTCGCACATCTGCTCCAGCGCATCTTTGGAAAATCCCAAATGCCCTCCCGCATGAGCCCCTTCAATCACCAAAAAGTCGGCGGTACGGCGGTAATGCTTATCCCACATTTTCAAAATAATCCGAGCCGCCTTCTCCGAAGAAACAATCGGGGCAATCTTTGTATCGGTTCCTTCTACGTACTCCGGCATATTAACAGGAAGTCCTGCTCCCGATATGATAACGTCCGCACCGGCTTCGGCTCCGGCTCGCACATAATCTCCATAATCCCTCGTAGCCACCATAATGTTATATCCCAAAAGTCCCTTGAAGGTTCCGTCGGGCATTGCAGCAATTTCTCTCGCTTTCTTTAACTCCGACACCATAACCCGCAGATTCGCTCCCTTCGGATCCTGAAAAAAATCCGGCTCCCGATATCCGATCTGCGCTGTAGAAATGACGCCCACGCCTCCCTCTTTCGCTACCGCTCCCGCAAGACCGGACAAACTGACGCCGACCCCCATGCCTCCCTGGATCAGCGGAAGCTCTGCCGTTTTGTTTCCAATATGTAATCCCTGTCTGTTCATTGATTTACCTTTCCGGGAAAACTCCCTGCAATAATTAGTTTGATAATCAAAATAATTATAGTGTATGTAGTTCCACATGTCAAGATAAATAGTTTTAAAAACTACATACTTTGCATTACTTACTTTTCCTGTCGAATTATGCTAGAGTAATTTCTTAGAAATAAAGTGTTGAGGCGTTCAAAAGTTACCCCTATGGTACGGCGACAGGTCGTACGGTAGCTTTCCGGACACTTTTTCTTTCCAGAATAAGGAGGAAGAAATGGAAAACAGCTTAACACAGGGAAACATCGCAAAATCACTGTTTCACTTTACCGTCCCCTTAATCTTAAGCGGTATGTTCCAGCAGGTCTTTAACTGGGTGGACGCGTTTATTGTCAGAAATGCGGAAGGAGAACTTGCCCTTGCCGGGATCGGCGCCACGACTTCGATTTACAATTTATTCGTAACGGTGATTATAGGCTTTACATCCGGCATATCCGTACTCACGGCGCAAGCTTTCGGAATGGGTGAAAAAGAAAGAATCCAACATATTTTATCTGCCTTTTCTATATTGCTTGGCGGCGTTTTCTGCGTAGCTGCATTCTTTGGAATTTCCTTTGCAAAGGAGATATTAATGATTTTAGATACCCCGGCGGTACAGGCGGGAACAACCTCTGTCGGCAACATTATGCTTCAGCGATTTATGAATGCCTTTGGAGAGCAGGTAGTGGCCGCCATTACGACCGCCTACCGCGTAGACTCGGTCATCATCCTTCCAATTATCAATTTCGGCTCTGGGATTGCAACCATAGTCGCGCAAAATATAGGCGCAGGCAAACCTATACGGGCAAAAAAGGTATTGCGTACCGGATCTATAATGATTGCCTTTATCTCGGTAGGCCTTACAGGGCTTGTCATCGCAGCCGGGGAAACTATCATCCGGATGTTCGGACTTACGCCGAAGCATTTTCATGGATGGTACTGCTCATGCTTTATCTTATCCGTTTTTTAGTCCGGCAGAAAAACTCCTAGAAAATGACGGTGCAGCCAATGCCGCACCGTCATCACACAATTCAAGATTCTATTACCTGTCCGCTCAAAAATGACTTTTTTTCTAATCCTGCAAAATAATTCTTACAGCTTGGAATAACCGAAGCTATTCACCAGCGCCTCAATCCGCTCGCCTCGTTTGCACATCGGACAATCTACCGTATTATACGACTCATAGTTTGGCAGGTCGCTTCCGGTAAAGAGGCTCTTAATCTCAACATTTCCAATTCTGCTGGCCGCGCTGAAAATCGCGCATACCCCTGCTAATTTGCCCCGATAATAATTCACAGAATTAACCGCATGGTTCAGCGTCTTACCTGTAGTAACGGACGCTGCAAGAATCAGTACGTTCATTCCCCGAACCATCCTCTGCTGATTATCCCGGAACATAATTTGTCCCAACGCGTTGTACTCCGGAGAAATAACGGAAATATTTTTGCCCTTATTTACCGAATACTGATTCTTATCCGCCAGAATCTCCGCCATAAATGCTCCAATCACGTTCGTATCCTCCAGGCAGACAATCGAGTCAATTGGTATATTGGCATATTCAGCCGCTAATTCTTTCGCCGTCTCCCTTGCATTGTTATGCCTGGTTTTCACTGTAGACATATCGATATATGTATTCAGATGCGAATTACTGGTTGCAAAATGCCCTCTCATAATCTTAATACGCACCTTCGGGTTCTTATGCTGACGCAAATCCTCCATTTCCTGAATAAACTGACTATCCATATGAATACCTCCCTTACTTGTTCTTAGGGTTATCCCGTATCATTGTCCTGTTCCGAATAACCCCTTTTCTTAATGAGTTAATTATAGCACACGTTGCCCTTAGTTTACAAGAGCATACACGGTTCCGGCTTTGAAAGAGTTACCGGTCACAGGTCATTTGATAAACAGCGGGTTGGATCAGGAGCATGTCTCTAAGCATACAATTCAGGAGTTCTTTTCATGGAATTGAAATAGCAGCTTATGCAGACTTAGACGCGAAGGCCTTCCTGAGCGGCTTAGTCTGCGTTAGCTGGTCGTTCAATGGAATATTACTCCGTCTGCTTAGAGACATGCTCCTGATTCAGCCCGCGTCCGGCAGGCGCTTTATGATACAATCAGATTTCTTTTCAGCGCAGCAACAGTCTCTTCCGTAAGCCCATGCTCCATCAGGAACCCCACGTAGTTCTCTTTCTCTGCTTTCTTTAGAAATCCTTCCATCGTCTCGGGCGGCGCCGACATATAGCAGCGAAGCTCTTCCGGGATCATGCCATACAAGGGATTCCGTTCCTGATATGCGGACGACACTTGGTAATCCGCAACAATATCCATAAAATCCACCCCGCACAGCAGATAAATCATCGCGGACAGTACGCCGGTACGGTCTTTTCCCGCCGAACAATGATATAGAACGGCTCCTTTCGACAGCCCGTCCGCAATCGTTTCTAAAAGATACACGATCCTTTCCGGAGCGTCTGTAATCATTTTAACATAGCCTACAGACAGACTCTTCCCAAAGGATGCCTTTGCAAGTTCCGCTAATTCTTCCCCGCTTAGATTGTTCTTTGCGTCTAACTGCAGATCATACTGCTGCAGCGGATAAGAGACCTTGCGGATTTCTTCCGGCGTTTCATAGGGCGCGGATTTTTGCTCCATCGGAGAGCGCAGGTCAATCATTGTCCGAACCTCCATTCTCCGCATTTGTTCCCATTCTTTCCCGGTAAGATCGCAGGGCGCTTCCGCCCGGTACAGCTTATGCCATCCGATCATTCCGCCCTCGCAGGCATAGCCGCCTAAATCTCGGCAGTTACATAAGTGTTCAAAGGGTATTCGTTTCATATTTTTCATATACGTCGCATCTCCTAATCTTATACAGCGCATCGGAAGAGCCTGGCGCTTTGGCTTGCCTGATTTTCGCTGTACTGGTTTGTTCTACAAGAAACAGGCGCATCAAAAAAACTTTGATGCACCTGTTAAGATTCTTCCAATGGCTTACGCCGTATTAGTTGTTAATCAACTTATCGGAATCACTCCAGCTATACAGCTTTCTTACTTCTTCACCCGTCTTCTCTGCCGGATGCTCTGCGGCAAGCTTTCTCATAGCTCTGAAATGAGCCTGGCCGCCTGCTGCGGACATATCAAGCAGGAATTCCTTTGCAAAGGAACCGTCCTGGATATCGGAAAGAATCTTCTTCATAGCCTTCTTTGTTTCGTCCGTAATAATCTTTGGTCCTGTGATGTAATCGCCGTACTCAGCGGTATTAGAAATGGAGTATCTCATTCCTGCAAAGCCTGACTCATAGATCAGGTCTACAATCAGCTTCATCTCATGCACACACTCAAAATACGCGTTTCTCGGATCATAGCCAGCCTCGGTCAGCGTCTCGAAGCCTGCCTGCATCAGGGCGCACACGCCGCCGCAAAGTACTGCCTGCTCGCCGAACAAGTCAGTTTCCGTCTCGGTTCTAAAGGTCGTCTCAAGAACGCCTGCCCTGGCTCCGCCGATACCTGCCGCATAGGCAAGCGCCTTATCAAGAGCTTTGCCTGTAGCGTCCTGTTCAACCGCTACCAGACACGGAACGCCCTTGCCTGCCTGATACTCGCTTCTTACGGTATGACCCGGCCCCTTCGGCGCGATCATGGTAACGTCCACGTTTGCCGGAGGTACGATCTGTCCGAAATGAATATTAAACCCATGGGCGAACATCAGCATATTTCCTTCCTCAAGGTTCGGCTCAATGTCGTTTTTGTAAAGCGCCGCCTGCTTCTCATCGTTAATCAGGATCATAATAATATCCGCCTGCTTTGCAGCCTCCGCCGCCGTATAAACCTTCAGTCCCTGAGCCTCTGCCTTTGCCCATGACTTACTGCCCTCATAAAGGCCGATGATCACGTCGCAGCCCGACTCCTTAAGGTTCAGCGCATGTGCGTGTCCCTGGCTGCCATAGCCGATAATCGCAATCTTCTTGCCCTCCAATTCTGCCAGATTACAATCTTCCTGATAAAAAATCCTTGCTGACATATGTATCTTCCTCCTAATTTATATAAATAATTTATTGTCAAATGTATCCGGCTGCGCGCCGCATACATTGAAAGACCCGTCTTACGGTCAAACGCTGACCTAGTCAATAAAGGTTACGTTCTCAATTCCCCGCTCCAGCCCGGTAATTCCGGTTCTTGCAAGCTCCAAAATCTCATATCCGTCAAGGAGATTTAAGAACGCCTCCAGCTTAGACTGATTTCCCGTCAGTTCAAACATCATACATTCTTTCTCTACATCGACTACCTTCGCCCGGAAAATATCCGCAAGGGAAATGGCCTCCGCCCTCTGGGAACCGTTGGCGCGGATCTTAACCATGATCAGCTCACGGTAAACGGAACTGTCCGGCTTAAGCACTTTGATCTCAATCACGTCCTCTAACTTACGGATCTGATTCTCAATCTGGGACAAAATCAGATCATCTCCGCTTGTAACGATGGTAATACGGGTAAATCTTGGATCCGCCGTTACTCCCGCCGTAATACTGTCCACATTATAACCTCTTCTGCTAAATAATCCGGCAATCCGGCTTAAGATACCCGGATTGTTATCAACCAGCAGCGATAATACTCTTTGCATAGTACTCCTCCTCATTTGTTTCCAAAAACAGAGTGCGTTCTGTTTTTAAATCATATCAATATTGTCTCCATTTGTCAAGTAGCTGACCAAACTTTTTTCATCTCAGTTGAATCTGCTCCTGCAGTTCATTCAAATAAAGCCATCGCTCCATCTTCTCTTCCAGTTCTTCCTCCGCCTGGTCTTTCTCCTTCATAAGCTCGGAAAGTCTGGCCGAATTCGTAGCATTTTCAAGTATCTGCGCATCCAGCTTTTCTATTTTCTGCTCCAGCTCTGCTATCACCTCGTCAATCGTCTCAAATTCCTTCTGTTCTTTATAAGAAAATTTCAGCTTCGCTGGACGGTTCTGCTTCCAGCCTTTTACCGAATCCGGCTTTTCCTGTCCTTGGTTCTGTCTGCCGTCTTGCGGTTTCTTTGCTCTGCTTCCCTCCGCCGCGGCGTCTGCCTGTTCCTCCCGCCGTTCCTTTGCCTCTAAATAATCCGTGTAGCCCCCTTCGTACTGGGTAAGCTTCCCATTTCCCTCAAAAGCAAAAATCCGGTCCGCCACATTATCCAAAAAATACCGGTCATGGGATACGGTAATCACAATTCCCGCAAAAGAATTCAAAAAATCCTCTAAGATAGTTAATGTGGGAATATCCAGATTATTTCCCGGTTCATCCAGAATCAGCACATTGCTTTCCCTGCATAAAACTCCCAGAAGATAGAGCCTTCGTTTTTCGCCGCCGGACAGTTTTCCTATGGGAGCATACTGCATGTCCGGCGTAAATAAAAACCGCTCCAGCATCGAAGACGCGCTGATTCTCCCTTCACTGGTCTGAATATATTCCGCAATGTCCCTTACGTAATCTATCACCCGCTTCCCCTCGTCCATCTCCTGCTCTTCCTGGGCAAAATAAGCGATTTTCACCGTTTCGCCGACCTCAATCCTTCCCTGATCCGGCGCGGTCTCTCCCGCAATCATCTTAAGTAACGTAGACTTGCCGCAGCCGTTCGGCCCTACGATCCCCAGCCGCTGATTTTTCAGAAAAATGTAATCAAAATCTTTTACCAGCGCAGCGCCGCCGTAAGTCTTTGTAACCTGGATAAGCTCAATGGTCTTCCTTCCCATCCTGGCGCTGACCGAACTAAGCTCTACCGTCTCGTCGGATGCCGGCGCTTTCCCATTCTTTAGCGCTTCAAGCCTTTCTAACCTGGCCTTCTGCTTGGTCGATCTGGCCCGGCACCCCCGCTTTGCCCATTCAAGTTCCATCCGAAGCAGGCTCTGACGTTTCCGCTCTGTAGCAAGCTCCATTTCCTCCCGCTCCGCCTTAAGCTTAAGAAAACCGGAATAGTTGGCGTCATAGCTATATAACTTTGCGCGGCTGATTTCCAGAATCCGGTTGGTTACTTTGTCCAGAAAATACCGGTCATGGGTAACCATAAGAACCGTTCCCCGGAATCCCTGCAGATATCCTTCCAGCCACTGGATCATCTCTTCATCCAGATGATTGGTCGGCTCGTCCAAAAGAAGCAGGTCAAAGTCTCCGGCAAGCGCCTTCGCCATAGCCGCCCTCCTTCTCTGCCCGCCAGATAAATGCCCCATCTTCATGGAATAATCCAGGATTCCAAGCTGGTTTAAAATGCTCTGTACTTTCCAGTCCGCATCCGGATTCCCTCCCATAGCGTACTCTTCCACCGTCTGCGCCGGGTCGTACGCCGGATTCTGAGACAGATAAGCAAACTTTTTTCCGTTCTGCCTGACGATCTGCCCCGTATCCGGCGTTTCCTCTCCGATCACCATCCTAAGAAGGGTCGTTTTTCCCGTGCCGTTGACGCCCACAATCCCGATCTTATCTCCCTCCTGGATCCCAAAAGAAGCGTCATCAAAAACCTGTTTTTCACCATATTGCTTACTAATATGTTCCACATTCACAATGTTCATTCTTCCTTCATCCCCTTATCCCAGTCTCCGTTCCCATTCGCCGCCGGGCGCAGCCCTCTGTTTTTCCTTGCTTTTCGCTTTATTTCAGCACGCCGCTTCCAAATTTCTCCATCGCTAAAAGCGCCGCGCCTAAGGCTCCTCCATGCTCTCTTCTGTCGGCCCTTACCGGCTGCAGATAATCGATGTCCCTTGCAAACCGGTCATACTCCAGCGCTTTCTTCTGTAATACGCCCATATAGGGTTCCAGATACGTTCCCACTTCCCCGCCGATCACAATCTTCATATCCAGCGCCATTCTAAGATTTGTCGCCAGAACCGCCAGATCATCCAGATAGGTATCCCATACTTGCACGGTTTCTTCCTCTCCCTGCCGCAGACGTTCAAAAAAAGCGTCAAGAGAACCTCCCTTCGACAGCGCGTCCGGTGAAAGGTATGCATCCGCGCATCCCTTTTTCCCGCAATAACAGGTCCGTCCGCCGGGAACCAGAACCATATGCCCCACTTCCCCCGCGCGGAACCCCTCCCCGGTCATGAGCTGTCCGTTCTGGATCAAGGCTCCTCCCACCGTCCTGTTCAGGGAAATATATACATAATCAGAACACTCCGAAGATAATTCTACAAAACTTAAACAATTCGCGTCATTTTCCACAATGAGCGGATAAGGAATGGTTCTGTAAAACCGATCCAAACTCACATACTCCAATTCGAAAATGTGAGACTGGACTATCCATCCGACCTGCATATCTATGATTCCGGGAAACGAGATCCCCGCCCCCAGCATCCTGTTTTTCAAACGGCCTTTCCTTATCATCTCTTCCAGTTCGCCGCCGATTTGCTCGTAAACCTCCGGTTCATCCCGAAACTTCAGGGGAACATTCTTTTTAGCGGCAATCTCCCCCAGCAGATTCGTTACTGTAAATCCTACATGGCTGGTGGCAATATCGATCCCCGCGCAAAAACCCGCCTTTCCATTCACCCTTATCTTTCTCGCCCTCCGTCCTCCGGTAGACTCGACCGCCTCCCCTTCCTCAAGAATCCCCTGTTCCATCAGCTCATTTACATTCTGCAGCGTGGTAGGCATACTAAGTCCGAGGGCGGAGCCGATTTCCTGTTTCGTTAAGCTTCCTTGTCTGCGCAGGAGCGCAAAGATCCGCTCCTGATTGTTTTCCTTCCCGGTTCCGGTGTTCTCAAGCATATCGCTCACCCCTTTTGTTAAACACTTAATCGGAGTCTATTATACTTCCTCTCCTGTACAGATTCAAGCCGATATAAAAAAAGAAATTATCAGAAGCGATCCAAAAACGCCGGATCACTCAACAAGCTCTATGGAACTGCAATTTCACGGAACTGCAAAAAGCAGCGCCGGATTACTGTGAGCAGTAACCTAGCGCCGCTTTTTTAATGAGAGACTTCTATATTTCTAATATCTGAATGACTGTTCCAACCTGAATATCCGGCATCGGCTTACTCTCCACACAGATCGTACCCGGAAGTTCCGCCGCAGAAGCTCCGTTAAAGTTAACGGTGCAGTGTCCTAAGCCTGCCAGCGTTACCGGCGCCTCTTCTCCAACCGCCGTAATCCGATACTCATTTTCATCAATCTTAAGAATCTGTCCTGCCCCAATCGCTCCGTTAATCGGATTTACATTGATGGAATAGCAGTAATCTTTTAATTCCTCCGGCGCATTGTCCCCAAACAGGATAAACATATTAGAATCCTCAAATTCCTTTACACAAGCGCCCAGCGCTTTTACCTTATTTTCATATATCACGTTCATTGCCGACCCTCCTAGTCTTTTTTAATACAATCCAAAGCTTGCCGCATATGCCAGAAGCACGCGAATCCATCCTGTTGCGAAACGGGAATACATTACGGATACAACGCCCACCTCAATGGTCTCTGTCTCCGCTTCCGCCAAGCCTAAACCAACCGGAATAAAGTCGCAGGCTCCCTGTGTATTGATTGCAAAGAGCGCCGGCAGCGCAAGCTGCGGAGCAATATTGCCTTTTCCGATCTCTGCTCCTACCAAAGTACCAACGATCTGTGCGATAACCGCTCCAGGCCCAAGCAGCGCAGACAAGCCGGGAATGGAACATACAATACCAAGAATCACAAGTCCGCCGATATTTCCCGCAAGAGGCGTAAGAACCGATGCAAACGCGTCGCCAAAACCGGAACCATTGATAATACCGATTAACAAGGATACGAATCCCATGAAAGGAAGCAGCGTGGTGATACAGGTCTGAATTGCGTCTCTTGCCGCCTGGTAGAACGTATTTACCACTTTACCCGCGCCAAGTCCGATTACCGTTACAAGGCTCTTCTTTTCCTGGCTGGCCAGCGTTTCCGATACTTTCTTGTCGGCGCTGAATTTCACGCCCTCGGACTTCTTTTCCTCATGCGCCGGCTTACTCTCGGCTGCCGGCGCCGCGGTGCCGTCGGCAAGGGATACCTGCTTCGAGGTTACCGCCGACACGTAGATATCCTCTGTAATAAACTGAGCCATAGGCCCTGATTTTCCAACCGGCATAACATTGATGGTAGGAATCCGTTTCTTTGGGTAAATACCGCAGCGCAGGGTTCCGCCGCAGTCGATGATTACTAACGCCAGCTCTTCCTCCGGGCAATTGGTCTTGAATCCATTCACCGGCTCAAGTCCGGTAAGTTCTACAATCTTTGCCAGACATTCCGGCTCCGCGCCGCCGCCTGTAATATACATTACTTTATTGCGCTGCTCGGTAGGCGTAATCGTAAGAGGGCCTCCGAAACCGCCTGCGCCATGTTCTACACGAATTGATTTATATTCTGCCATGATAAAATCCTCCTTTTCCCTTCCCTTATTTCACTTTCAGCTCTCTGCTCAGTTTTACGCCCTGCTGCTTTTCGACTAATTTTGTTGTAAATTCTGTCGCCCATCCGGAAATGAAGTTTGCAACCAGACCGACTAATAAGTAGCGGACTGCGAGCGGCACGGTGCTAAGCCCCAGAGCCGTAACTCCATTTGCAATGCCAAGCCAGATAAACAGCTCGGAAGCATTGATATGCGGGAAAATACCATTATTGGTATGGCAGTGGTAGGTTGCGGACGCATAGTAACAGGGCTTATAAAACTCCGGCATAAATTTACCGATAGAAAGCGCCATTGGGTTGCCCAGCATAAACGCGCTGACAAAGGGCAGAACCATATATCTCAAAATCGGATTGCCGGTACAAATCCTTGCAATCTTCTCAATCTTCTCGTCTCCTACCAGCGCAATAATTGCGTTCATCAAAATCAACAGCATCACGATTGTAGGAATAATCCCGGTCACCCAGCTTACAAACTGCGTTCCGCCTAAAGTAAATAAATTCATAAAGCCAGAGGCTAATTTTACGATAAAATCCATAATGATCCACCTTTCTACTATCTGTTATTCGTCTCAAATTCCGCAGGAACGGATATCTGCCGTAATCCCGTCAGCGTTCGGTATGTACGTATCGTCATTCCTGCTTTTACTGCAGCGCTTTTTTGCGCTGCAATAATCCTGTGACAGAACGGCCGGCTCTCTGGAACGGAGTGGGAGGATTTACGATTTCCTCTCCGGAAATATACTTGCGGTAAGTAAGCGCCGCGTCCCTCACTGCTTTGCGCAGGTTCTTATGTGTTTTGGAAACTTCTTCTCCGCTTAACTCTCCCACATACTTATCCCGGAACCCTTCCATTTCTTTAAAGCGCGCAAGGCAGGTAACCCCTTCTAACTTCTTCGCTTTTCTGATCATTCCTCCGTCGTCAATTAGAAACAGCACGATCGCTCCGGCGTGGAAGCCTCCCGCCTGCCTTCCGCAGACTACTTTGCCCTGCTTTCTGTACTCGGTAAATTCTTTTGCAAAATACTTCATCTGCATCATGGAAGCGATCCCCTGCAGAAGAAACGCAATCGCAAATACGATAATAATCTTAAGCATTATTTACTCCTCCGTCCTGTCATAATTCACTGGTTACTCATTCACCTGCCGGTACATAGCTTTCAGCAGCGCATAAAAGCTGTCTGCCTTTGCAATCTTCTCCAGCAGCTCCATATCCTGGGATATACTGATCATCTCATCGTAGAGACGGATCAGCAGCCCGTCGTCATAATCGCCTTTCTCCGGAAGTCCAAGTAAGAAGATGATGCGGATGTCATGCTCGCCGGAACGAATCGGCCTGTCTGATACCCCGATTGCCAACGCCAGCTTATCCGATGCATACTGAATGCTGTGCGGAATGGCAATCGCATGGTCAAACACCATGGTTCCCTTTTCTTCTCTCTCCCGAAGCCTTTTCGCGAATCCCTCGTCTACTCTGCCCTGTTCTTTTAAACGGCCGGCCATCTGCTCTACCGATGCTTCGTAGGAAAGTGATCCGTCGAACACAAAGAATGCGTCCTCCTCCAAAAGTCCCGTCATCATAAACCAGTTGTTATCCACAACCGGAACTTCGATCTTGTCCCAGTACTTGGCTTTCTCTATCTTATGCAGCAGCTCCCGCTCATTAAAAATCTCATGAATCCGAATCACCGGCCGGCTGCATTCGCAGGGAAGCTTCACCGTCGTAAGTACGATGTCAAACTCCTCCAGAATTTGTCTGCTCACATTTTCATCGGCAAATACCGTCATTTCTGCCGAACTGTCCAGCACCTTTTTAAGCTGCGCCTCCACCAGCCTTGCGGTAACCCTGCCTGTTCCGCACACAACCGCCGCCCGGAATCTTTTCGTCCGCTTTAGGTCGTTCTCCGTTAAGAACACCCCAAAGTACGAAGCTAAGTATCCGCGCTCATCCTCCGATACCTTCAGACTGTATTCCCTGCCGATGACGGACGCCGCAATTCCGGCCATCTCATATGCCAGAGGATACTTTGTCTTCAAATCATCCAGCATGGGGTTGGCCAAACGGACGCCAAAACGCAGCCGGTTCATCATAAACATCAGATGATATAAAAATTCATCGGTGAACTCACCGCTTATGATTGAAATATCCATCTCTGCCTGGATGGCCTTTAGGATCTTGTTCATCAGCTCCCTGACTTCCTCATCCAGCTTAATCTTCTGCATATTTTCCGTGTCAGCCGGCGTGCGCATTCCCACGATCGGCAGCAGCACGAACAGCTTCTCTTCCACCGGAAATTCAATCTGCAAGATCTTAGAGATTTCATTCATAAGCTGATCCACAATCATAAATTCCTGCCGGGAAGTTAAATTGTAATAGCTCGCCGACAATCCTCCGATATAATGCCCCGTCAGAAACCGATCCAGCATCAAAGTTATGTACTGCCTGAACCTGGTCTGCACGCTTTTTTCAAAGGAATGACTGGAAAATGTCCGCTCAATTATGTCTGCGATTTCTTTGTCCAGCGGATATTCCCCGTAAATCTGCTGGTAATTATTCTCCAGCACATATTTTCGGATATCTTTTTCCTCGCCTCGAAGACTCATGCCTTTGCTGGTCTGTCCATATATTTCCAGGCGGTATGCCGCAAGTTCCCCCCTGAGCTTCTTCATATCGCCGACCAGCGTCGTACGGCCTACGTTCATCTCATATGCCAGCTCGTCGGTAAGCAAAGGCTCTTCCGTACGCATCAGCTTGCCGAACGCATAATCCATCCGGTTGCGGGGGGAATTTAAGAAATCATCCGATTCCATCATTTTTGCAAATGTTTCCCGAAACCGTTCCAGATTAAAAATCCTTAAGGAATATCTGCCCTGTTCGCCCATAATTTCCGCACAGTCCGCCAGTTCTTCGTTAAGCTGCCTGATATCGTTGCGCACCGTCCGCTCGCTCACATCCAGCTTTGCCGCCAAAGTGCCGACCGAAATCACCGAGCTTTTTCTAAATAGCTGCAGCATATTCGCATTCCGGTTATCTCCAAATAAGCTCTTCAATTGCCAGCACTCCTTTCTCTCCGAATACCTTCCCGGACTCTTTCTGATACCTGCCTCCGAGGCTCATATTCTGAAATTCCTCTTTCTTTCTCTTTTGCTGATACACCATTGCATTAATTCCAAAACAGTCTCCGCTCTGATTCCTATCCCCGTGATTTTCCTCCGGAAATATTAATCGTTGTTCCTGCAATATAGCTTGCCCTGTCAGAGACCAGATATGCAACCAGATCTCCCACTTCGTCCAGTTTGCCGTCGCGGCCCATCGGAATCACCTTCGTATAATCGGTTGACAATTCTTCCGGCTTGCAGCCTCTGGTGTAAGCCAACGCTTCATTATAAGCCGCCGTGCGAAGGCCGGTAGCCTCCATGATTCCAGGCGCGCATGCCAAAACGCGGATGTTATATTTGCCAAGCTCCTTTGCCCATGAACGGGTAAAGCTATCTACCGCTCCCTTTGTAGCCGAGTAGGCCGACTGTCCCTGAGAACCTTCTTTTCCGGATTCCGAAGACATATTCACAATCACGCCTCCTCCCTGCTTTAACATCTGCTTTGCGCAGGCCTGTGCGCAGAGGAATACACCCTTTACATTGACCGCGAACATCTTGTTAAAGGAATCGTCGTTCAGCTCATACTGGGGCTTTTCTCCAGCCACGTCAACCAAAAGCCTCGGGAGGTTGATACCGGCGTTATTTACCAGAGCGTCGATCCTTCCATATTTTTCAACCACTGCCTCTGTCATGGCCTTCACGCTGTCGGCATCGGTCACATTGCACTGGACGCAATATACGCCGTCAAGCTCCGCTCCGGTCTCTACGTTCATGTCCACAATTACCGCGTTCGCTCCGACGCCGGTAAGCCTCTCTACTACATGCTTGCCGATACCGGACGCGCCGCCTGTTACAATAACGACCTTACCCTCTAACTCAAGCCAGTTCTTATCCATTTGTTTCTCCTCCTTTTGATACTTTGTTTTTGTGAGTTCATTGTATAAAACAAAGCGTCCTTCTTTAATACCAGCTTTTTCACCTGTTCGGAAATGGATTAGTTCACTGTTTTTCCACCTGCCGGAAACCTTCCTTTCAAACCTTTTATTCCCTTTATTTGTAATATCTTTTATTAATTATTTTATTAAAGTAATTTCATTATAAACAATCACAAAAGAAAGTCAATACATTCGAAAAAAATATTTTGCGAAAATATTTGTCCGCAAGCAAAAACAAACCGCAGCCGCACTGGAAGTTTTCTATTCCAGTACGGCTGCGGTTTGTTTCTCCATGCCGTCCATTTATTTTACCGAATATCTATGATCTGTCATCTGCTTCTGTACAGCCGCCTCCCAAAACCACCGGCTAGTTTAACGCCTCATTCCTGCAAATCCCACGTTTTAAGATTCTGATACGGACTGCTCCGCGCCAGACCAATCTTCACCCCTTTGCCGGAAAACGGGCTGAAATTCGTCTGAAGCACATGAAAACCTGTAAGCATCTGCTTCTCCGTCAATTTGCGGGCTACCGCGGCATGCGGCATCCATCCGAAGGGCTGGCAGCGGCTCTTTCTTTTCGCTCCCTCAAACCTGTCGAGCGCTGTATTTACCGATACACACAAGTCATGGAGATACCGATTCAAAACAGGCTCCAGAAACAATACATGGGGCTTAAAGCATCCGATTGCCACCCAGTCTACCGCCCCTGCGCGCCATGCGGCGGAACATTCTTCCAAGGCCGAAATCAGTTCTTCTTCCGGGCAGTTTTCACATGCCGCCACCGTAAGATGCGGTGGAATCCTATGCTCCGCCATATAAGCATTCCCTGTTTTTACAGCCACTTTCTCCATATGCTTCCTAAGCGTCTTCTCCGTCTGACTGTCAAAATACAACGATACCAAATACATTCGTTCCTCATTTCTTATACCGGGTTTACGTGAATCAGGATATGCTTAATCTTAGGCCATCCCTCTTCGATCGCGTCATGCACCCGTTCTGCAATCGCGTGGCTTTCCCCCAGGGAAAGCTCTGCATCCGCTCCAATCTCCATCTCCACATAAATCTTATTACCAAACATCCGGGTGCGCAGCAAATCCACTCCGGCCACCCCGGAAATTCTCATTGCGCACTCCCTTAGTTCCTCTTCCATCTGTCCGTCGCAGGACTTATCCACCATCTTATCTACTGCGTCTTTGAAAATATCCAACGCCGCCTTTTCGATAAACAGGCAAATTACCAGGCTTGCCGCCGGTTCCATAAACGGATGCCCTATCATAGCGCCTCCGATACCGATCAGCGCGCCCACCGACGAAAGCGCGTCGGACCGATGATGCCATGCATCCGCCATCAGCGCCCCAGAATCAATTCTCTTCGCATAATATCTGGTATACCAGAACATTGCTTCCTTTGCTGCAATCGAAATAACAGCCGCAAATAACGCCAGCATTCCGGGAATCTCTGTCACATATTCTCCGCCAATCAGCTTCATAACCGCTGTATACCCGATGCCGAGACCCGTGACCGCCAGCACGGTAGACAATACGATGGCCGCGACGCACTCCAGCCTCTCATGGCCGAAAGGATGCTCTTTATCCGATTCTTTACTGGCCATCCTTACGCCGATCATTACCACAATGCTGCTGAATACATCCGACGCAGAATGAACCGCATCGCTGACCATAGCTCCCGAACGTGCAATGATCCCCGCCATAAGCTTAAAAAGGGAGAGCGCCAGATTCCACGCCACGCTGACCATCGATACCCTGACCGCCGTTTTTTCAAAATCATCCATCATGATACTACCTCCTGAAAATCCTAAAGCTATTCATTCTTTTGCGGTATGTCAACGATTAATCCGAACCGTTACTCTTTCATGACAAAGGACTTATTGTCAACTGCCCGCATCGTTGCCAGAATCCCATCCAAATGGTCATACTCGTGCTGAATCAGTTCTGCCATATCGTCCTCCATTTTCATCTCCTGCATATTCCAATTCTCATCCCGGTACCGTAAGACGCAGGATCTGTATCGGCGAACTTTTACCAATAAATTTGGAAAAGACATGCAGTCATCCATCAGTTCCATCCTTTCATCCCCCGTAAACTCCAGGGACGGATTGATAATCACGTAAGGCTTATCTGTAAGAATACAGATTAACCGCTTACGCACTCCAATCTGAGGCGCTGCAATCGCCCTGCCAAAACCATAATCCCGGCGAATACCCCTGATACAGTCAAACATGTCCTCGTAAACCGGACGCAGTTCTCCCAGTTCTTCTTTTTTTACTTCCTCACTGATCTGATAAAGCTTCGGATCCCCAAGCAGCAATATTTTCCGTTCCATACGATACCTCTGTTCTTATTTTCTATGCGGCGGTCCCCTGATTGCTAAACAGCCGGCATATTAACCTTTATTTTATCCCGGTTATTCCTCTGCGTCAACTGTCCAATCTATGAAATACCGGCCGCATCCCGTCATAGGTACAAAAAAACCGAAAGCCAAGGCTTTTCAGAAGTTCCTTCTCTTCTTCAATATACGTCCCTAAATGGGATGGTTTATGGCTGTCGCTGCCGATTGTGATAATTTCTCCGCCCAATTTCCGGTAAAGTTTCAGGATATCCTTAGAAGGAGTCGTATCTGTAAGCCTATACCTATGATAGGATGTATTCAATTCAATCCCTTTTCCATCTTCAATGACCTTTTTCAAGATCTCCAAAACCAGGGGTTCTGTTTTTTCAAACGGATAACGCCCCTTTTTATCATACCGGACAATCAAATCCATATGGCCAAGCACACTGTAATCCTGATATTCCCGGACAAGCTGCAGCATCTCCTCATAATACCGCTCGTGGTATTCCTTCTGGCTTCTCCCTTTTTGAAAATCCTGTGTCCAGAATTCCTGATCCTCCGCCTGATGGACTGAAAGGATTACAAAATCCACTGTTCCATGGGATATACGGAATCGTCGCTGAATTCCGAATATACATGATAATCTGCAAACATACGCTTCCCTCTCCTGTTAAAATTCCATATGCTCCGTGATATCCGCCCATGCCTCGTCGTCAATCTCCTCCCCACGAAACAACAGTTTCTTATCTGCATCTGTAATCTTCCTGATTACCTTGCAGGGATTGCCCACGGCTACGCACCAGTCTGGAATATCCTTGGTTACCACGCTGCCGGCTCCGATCACCACGTTATTCCCGATGGTTACGCCGGGACAGATAACCGAATTTCCCCCAATCCATACGTTATTCCCGATCACGACTTCCTTACCATATTCATATTCCGAATTGCGGGTAACCGGATGAATGGGGTGCCCGGCCGTATAAACCGCCACATTCGGAGCCATCTGGCAGTTATCCCCTATCCGGATCTTCGCCACGTCCAGCAGCGTACAGTTATAATTGGCAAAAAAATTCTTCCCCACCTCAATGTGCTTCCCATAATCACAATAAAACGGCGGATTGATAAAGGCTCCATCCGACTTCCCCAAAAGCTCCTTCACCACCTCCTGCAAGCCGTCAAAATCAGACCGATCCATAAAATTCAGTTTCTGCAAAATTCTCCTGCATACCGCCTGTTCTTCAAAAATACTTTTATCGGAAATATACGCCATACCGGCGTCTCTTCTCTCTTTATTCGTCATTGTAAAACCTCCTGCTATGCTGCCATTACTCTAAAAGCCGTCTTTTACCATCTCAATTATATCATTTTCACACTTTGTTTTCTATAAAAAATCCTCTTGCTGCGCAAATAGCGGCTCCAGCGCGTTACTGTTTACACGTCGCCTGCCGGACGCGGACTGAATTTTTTAAAGAACGTAGTCGCAAACCTAACCAAAGAAATTGCGGAGAATTCCATTTACGCATATCTGGAAAACGAACTTCACATCTCCATTGTAACCAGCAAACGGATGATGACTGTAGAAAAGATGACCCAGATTGACGAAAAATATCTGGAGCTTGGAGACTACAACTGTCTTGCCGTAGTCAGCAGCCAGACTTACAACGGCGACGGAATCATGTTCGAGTATACCCAGTCCCGCCACCGTCCAGATTACTTCTGCTTCCAGGATAACGCAACCAGAAATTCTTTCAATAACAGAAATTTGTCTTCCGGCATTTCCAGATAATCCGGCGTCCGTTTTCTTTTCTAATTCTTGACAGCTATGATATAATCAGATAAGCAGATTGGAGGAATGTACGATGAAGATAAGAATTGCAGAAAACCCGGATATCCCGCAGATTGAGACTCTGTTATATCAGGTTCAGAAAATCCACTCAGACAAGCGTCCCGATTTATTTACCGCCGGCTCGAAAAAATACACTGCGAAAGAGCTGGAAGAACTTTTGAAGGACGAGACACGCCCCATTTATGTGGCTGTGGAAGAAGGCTCCATACTCGGCTACGCCTTCTGCATTTTTCAAAAACATGAATCTCACTCATTAAATAAGATTAAGACCCTTTACATTGATGATTTGTGTGTTTCCGAAACAGCCAGAGGACAACAGATTGGAACAAAACTCTATCAATTTGTCCTAGAAACTGCAAAGCAGGCCGGATGTTACAACGTAACCTTAAACGTCTGGGCCTGCAACGAACCCGCAATAAAATTCTATGAAAAATGCGGCCTGCAGATACAAAAGATGGGAATGGAACAGATTCTGAACTATAACGAATAACATACATTTACAAATCGGACCAGGTAACGTCCAAATTGTATCAGAGAAAAGACGCGCCGATTTATAATAAACGAATATCCTTGACAAATATCCGAAATCAGACTATACTATGCAACAATTAGTCCGTTTTCGGATATTTATTTTACCGCCTATCCGTATTGACGTAGACGCGAAGCATACGCCAAGTACAGACTTCTCAGCTAACTGCATACAATCCGGTCGCCGCACCAGGGGCGCAATACTATAATCATCAATAAGGAGCCAACTATGAAAACGATGGAACAATTACTGGAATACAACGAAATTATGAAAGAAAATGATGAGATTTACCGCCATTTGGCCAAAACCTTCGGTCTGTCGGAATGTACGTTCTGGATTCTCTACTGCCTGCGTACCACAAGCGCCCTGACCCAAAGCGAACTGTGCAGGCTTTTATACGAGCCAAAACAAACCGTCAATTCCGCTTTGAAAAAATTAGAGACCGAAGGCTTTCTGACGCTGACGCCCGGCAGCGACCGCCGCTCAAAAATCATAGAACTTACAGAAAAAGGCTCCGTCCTTGCCGGAAAAACCGCCGACAAAGTTATTTTCGCTGAAGAACACGCTATATTATCACTGGAGAAATCCGAACAGACTTTGTTCCTGCAATTGTTTCACAAATATACCGACGCGCTCAAAATTCAAATAAAGGAGATAGAAAAAGAACCATGAAAATACAATTATCTGATCACTTTACATACAAAAAATTAATTCGTTTTGTCTTTCCTACGATTGTAATGATGATTTTTACTTCGATCTACGGCGTCGTAGACGGATTATTTGTGTCAAACTTTGTGGGAAAAACGCCTTTTGCCGCCCTGAACTTAGTTATGCCCTTTGTGATGATTCTTGGCGGTATGGGTTTTATGATCGGAACCGGCGGAAGCGCCCTTGTAGCGATGGAACTGGGATGCGGCAGAAAAGAACAGGCCTGCCAAACCTTTACCATATTAATCATCTTTACCGTCATACTTGGGGTTCTTCTTTCCGTACTTGGGATGCTGGCCATTCGTCCGGTATCCCGGTTTTTAGGCGCAACGGACGCTATGATGGAAGACTGCGTAGTGTATGGGCGAACCGTGATCGCTTTTACCGGCGCTTTCATGCTGCAAAACGTATTTCAGAGCTTCCTCGCAGCGGCGGAAAAACCAAAGCTTGGCCTGACAGTCACCGTAATTGCCGGTCTCTGTAACGGTATGCTGGACGCGGTATTCATCGCAGGCTTCCGCTGGGGGCTGGCAGGAGCCGCACTGGCCACCGGAATCGGTCAATGCGTAGGCGGGCTTTTGCCGCTCCTTTATTTTCTCCGCCCGAACAGCAGCCTCCTATGCCTGACGAAAACCAGATTCCGGTTAAAGCCGGTTATCAAAGCCTGCGCCAACGGTTCCTCGGAAGTCATGTCCAGCGTTTCCTCTTCTACCGTTAGTATGCTTTATAATTTCCAGCTTCTGCGGCTGATTGGCGAAGCAGGCGTTTCCGCATACGGAGTCCTGATGTATGTGCAGTTTATCTTCATTGCCATTTCTATCGGATATTCCATCGGCAGCGGTCCTATCATCAGCTACCACTATGGCGCGGGAAATCATGCCGAACTAAAAAATATGCTCCGCAAAAGCGCCCTATTGATGTTCGGCTCCGGCGTCCTGCTAACCGGGCTCGCCGTCATCCTTTCCGCGCCGCTGGCGAAAATCTTTGTGGGCTATGACGCGGATTTGTACCGGCTGACAACCCATGCGTTCCACCTGTTTGCCTCTTCTTTCCTGCTGGCCGGTTTCAATCTGTTTGCTTCCGGATTCTTTACCGCCTTAAATAATGGAAAAATATCCGCCGCCATTTCCTTTCTCCGGGCGCTCGTTTTCCAGGCAGCGTCGGTCATCATCCTCCCTGTCTTTCTGGGAGTAGACGGAATCTGGCTGGCAATCACTGTCGCAGAAATCTGCGCATGTATAATTTCCGTAGGGTTTCTTGCTGCAAAAAAGAATACCTATCACTATTAGCAGCCTGCAAAGCAGGCTGTTATTCTGCGTCTGCCTGGTCGATCTGATCTGCCTGGAATATCGTTTCCTCCGCTTCTGGCGCCGTCATATCCGCTGTAATTTTTACTTTCTGACCGTTTTGTTCCTCTTTTAAATTGTTAACTGCCCCTTCTTTTATAAATGTCATAACCGCGCCGTCCTCCGTCTGAATCGTAAGTGTATTCATGGTCGCGTCAACAATTATGCCCTCATACTGAGCGTTTTTCGCCGCTTCATTCGAATCGGAATCTTTCACTTTTAGCACAACCACAGTATCCGGCTCCTCCAGGTTTCCCACATAGATCATAGTAACCGTATTGCCTGTCTGGATTCCGTTGGCATACTCATGTTCTGCATCTGCAATATTCCATGTATATTCCTGTCCATCTGCCGCAACCGTTAGTGTATTCATGCTTACCCCAACCACAGTTCCGGTAAGCGTCCGCTCCTCTGTCTGTGTCTCTTCGGCCGGATACTGTACAGGCTTCGGCTCATTCCCTGCCTGAGCGGTTGCCGCCGGTTTTCCGTTTGTCTTCGCCGCCGGCGCGTCCTCTTTCGGTTTCTTTGTCGTCAGATATTCGCCGTAAATATATGCGTCCCTGGACTCGTACTGAACGCGGGACCATCCATTTTCGCACACGCCTGTGCGGACGATAGACTTTCCTTTCGCAAGGGAACCCAAAACCTTTGAATCCGTCGTATAAGATTCTCTTATATGGACTCCTGCCGTTGCGTAAACCGTCTCGTCAACCGCTTTCATTTTCATCTTCTTCTGTTCTTCCTTAACTAAATTCGGATCATTATCTGTAATTTTAATAACCGTCACATTCTTTGTATCGGTTCCCCTTACTTCTCCTATGTAAGTTACAACAATCCAATTTCCTTCCCGGATTCCGTTTTTAAATTCATGCTGGCAGTTATTCGAGCTAAACATCAGTTCCACGCCATCGTTCTGCCGAATTGTAATTGTGTTTTCCGTCAGATTCACAAGCGTGCCGACCGCCTGCTTCTCCTTTTGATGTTCGTTATCTCCAAGATCTTCTACCTTTGTTACCTTTATTTTTGACATATCCTTGCCCTCTAGTTTTCCCTCGTAATAAATAACGAGTTCATCTCCCGCTCTCATATTCCTTGTATGAATGGTTGCATTGGATACGTCGAATATATAATCTTCCTTTCCATCTTCCACTTCCAGTGTTTTCCCTTCAAAACTGATCAGGGTTCCTTCCATCTGCCCTTCGTTCACCACGATAACTTCTCTTTTTTGTTCTTCTTTTTTGCATCCTGTCAGTGACAGAGAAGAAATCGTTACGATGCCGGCTATCATCACAGTCATACTCCTAATACATTTTTTCACTCTTTTTTCCTCCTTCTTAACATTCCTGCATTTGATTAAAACAGATTAGTAAGTAAACGTTTATTTACAAAAGCTCAAAAAAATAAATCTTACAAATCCGAATCAATTTGCTTAAGTATACACTACTCCATTTCCGCAGGCAATACTTTTATAAAATAATCTTTTCATAATGAAGAAAAAACGTATAATTGCCGCAGCCTATCATCTGCACTTTAACGCTTCCCTGATGGTTGCGGAAGGATTAGGATACGCAATCGGATTTATTATAAACAGGAAATAAGTTTTTACTAAATTATTAACGCTTCCGGCGACAACAATCTCTGCTTTCTCCACTTTTCCCAAAAAATGATGCAGGCATGCGTATTTTATTAGGAGAAAATATCAAGTATTTTCCAAAGCTTCAGAAAAATTGCCAGAACAATTTCGGGGCGTATGGTAAGATACATAATATATGAACCCAGAGAAGGATTAAACTCAAAACTGCGTTTAAGACTGCAGCCACAAGAATGTGGAGTGAAGATTTTATTTGGAGGAATATATATGGCAATGTGGAATCCGTGGCGCGGCTGCCACAAACATAGCGAGGGATGCAGGTATTGTTACATTCATAAGGGAGACTTCAAACGTGGAATTGATACGATCAATATTGTAAAGACAAATAACTTCTACGCCCCTATCGCTAAAAATAAATCAGGCTCATACAAAATGAAATCGGGACAGACTGTATATCTCTGCTTTTCTACGGATTTTCTGGTTGAAGATGCCGACGAATGGCGTTCTGAATGTTGGCAGATGATACGGGAGCGTTCCGACCTGCACTTCCTTTTTTAACAAAGCTTATTGAACGCTTTATGGATCGTATTCCGAAGGACTGGAAGGATGGTTATGATAATGTTACGGTTGGCTGTACGGTGGAAAATCAAGACAGGGTTGATTACAGGCTTTCCATTTTGCAGTCAGCAGATGCCCCTTTTCTTGTAACGGTTTTTGTCTATTACCTGTCTATTACGTGTATATTACGTGGCAAAATTTAAGGCTACCGCTGACACCTCACATCAGCGATAACCCTTGATTTTACACTATTTCTTAGAACTTACCAGCCTTTGCCGCTTCCTCAATGGAAACTGTCATCCTTGATTTTATAGGGTTTTAAGGGCTAT